>JADGCV010000007.1 GCA_015228815.1 Magnetococcales bacterium
TCAAACGCCTTGCGAACTTGCAGATCGATTGTGGGTGAAAAATTCCCTGGATCCCGAAGTCGAAAAACTACGTATCCCAAAATAGGTGCGGTTTAGGTGCGGTTTACCTTTTTTCTTTCAATAATTCTGGGCCCTGGGGGTACCTGGGCAGTTACATGATTTCTAAAAATTTCCGGAGAAGGCTTCGGCATCCAAAAGGCTCGAGACCCGATCGATCACCGCCGGCGGTTGCCGGCCAGCCCATTGATGGGCAGCCACCCGAAATTCTTCGAACGTCCGATCCATATGCAGCATTAACGCTACCGCCACTTCCAGGAGGTAAGGCTTGGCAACGAAATCGCCATGAACCCGCCAGACGACATGCTGCGCGACACTCAAGAAACCTTCCTCCCGATAGTTGTCCAGAATCGAATGGAAAAAGTCCAGATCATGCATGATCCGCCGCCACGAAACCGACCATCGGGTCGAGGAAGCGCTGTAGAGCGGCTGAACCGCCTGCAAGGTGTCATGGGCCAACTCCGGCGCCGCCTCGCGCAGGGCCCAGAGCCAGAGGAGGGCATTGATTGAAATACGGTAGCGTTTGAGGCGGTTCCTTTTGTTCCAGGCATACCATGGCAACCGCAACAGCGGATCATCGAATTCTTCGGTGGCGAAACGGAGGGATGCGGCAATCTGAGGGATCAATTCCTTGCGATGGCGTATTTCGGTGGGGGACGGATTGGCGCGCCAGGACTGTTCGAGGACCCGGGCCTCATCGGAATCGGCGGGATGTTCCATGAACTTGAGTTCCGTATCAACCTTGAGGAAAAAGCCAGGTGCAGATGGCCACCGAGGCGATGACCGCCACAACGTCGGACAACAGGGCAGCGGCCAGGGTATGGCGCATTCTGCTGACACCGACGGCGCCAAAGTAGACCGCCAGGACATAGAAGGTGGTCTCCGAGGATCCCTGGATGGTCGAAACCAGCATGCCGGTATAACTGTCGGGACCAATGGCGGGATCCTGAAGAATGGAGGTCATCAGACCGTAGGCCCCCGAACCCGACAGCGGTCGCAGAAAGGCCATCGGCAGGGCCTCGGCGGGAAGCCCCCAGGGGGTGGTCCAGGGGGCGATCCAGGAGACCAGGGCATCCATGGCAAGGCTGGCGCGAAACATGCCGATGGCGACCAGAATCGCCACCAGATAGGGGATGATCCGGACCGCTACATCAAATCCTTCGCGCGCCCCCTCGACGAAGGATTCATAGATCGCCACCCGCCGCCAGAGACCGAACACGAGGAGCGACACCATCAAACCGGGAATGATCCATGGGGTAAGTGTGCGTCCATAGGCAATGGTCAGGGGAATCGTTCCCACCAATCCCAGGAGCGCGACCATGGAAACCCAGGGGGAAACGCCCTGTCCCGTTTCCGTGAAGGATGAATCCTCCACCGTTGCGACGGTGGTTGGTTCCGGGCTTTTGGCGGATGATTGGGCAAGGGCGTGGGGGAGTGGAAAGAAACGTTGCAATCCCTTGACGGCGATGATGGCAAACAAGGTGGAACAAAAGGTGGCGAAAAGGGTGGTGGGCAGGATGGCGGCGGGATCGTTGGAATGGACCGAAGCCCGAAGGGCGATGACGCTCGTGGGCAGAAGTGTGACCGAGGATGTGTTGATCGCCAGAAACAGGGCCATGGCGTTGCTGGCGGTTCCCTTGTGGGGATTGAGGCGATCCAGTTCATTCATGGCGCGGATGCCGAAGGGGGTGGCGGCGTTGCCAAGTCCCAGGGCATTGGCCGACATGTTCATGATCATGGCCCCCATGGCGGGATGCTCGGGGGGAACGTCGGGGAAAAGGCGTACCATCAAGGGACGGATCAGCCGGGCCAGGAGGATCAACACCCCCCCTTTTTCCGCCACCTTCATCAGGCCAAGGAACAGCGCCATCACGCCGACAAGTCCCAACGCCAGCGTGACCGAAGAGGCGGCGGTATCGACCATGGCACTCGTCAGGAGTTCCATGGGGGCCTTGCCGTTTCCTTCGACCCACTGCCATTGTCGCACGGCGGCGGTGGCAAAGGCGACGAAAACCAGAAGGGCAAAAAGGGTATTCATGAACCAGGGGCGCCGCTTCCAGTGACGTTACGGTTTCTCTTTATGGGGGCGGTGAAGACTTCGAAGGTGGTTTCTTCGCGGCATCCTGATCGTCATCGGTGATATAAAAAACATCAAAAGAAAAAGGGATCTCAGGGCAATCCTCCGGCATTCCCGCGAAGGGGAGAACTCTTTTTTTTCAATAATTTATCGGTTCGAGACATCAAGGAATACGAGCGCGACAGAAAAATGGTGCCGGGAGAGGGAATCGAACCCACACGGGGTTACCCCCGCCAGATTTTGAGTCTGGTGCGTCTACCAGTTCCGCCATCTCGGCATTGGATGCAGACTAGCAAAATTGAATCCACGTGTCAATAAATTTTGGAAGCAGATGGAAAAAGGCAATCTACTGTTCAGAGGAAGGATGATTTCCGCCATGAAGGGGAGGTGATGGCCCACCATGAAACCGATTCAGCCATTATATGCGAAGATTGCCCCGGAAATCGACCTTAATGAGACACCTTCTCCATGTAGTTTTTCCAGATGACCGCCGGCAGGCTGCCACCGGTGACATCGTCCATGGGGGTGCTGTCATCGTTGCCCAACCAGACCGCCGTGGTCCGTTCGCCGGTGAATCCGACAAACCAGGCATCCCGGAAATTTTGACTGGTGCCGGTTTTGCCATGAATCGAACCCTTGCCAAAGGCTGCTTTGCGTCCGGTTCCGGAACGGACCACCCTGGCCAGAAGGTCCCGGATCCGGGCCAAAGGTTCCGGATCGACGAGGCGTTTGGCCGGAGGGGCCTGACGCCAGTACAGAAGTTCTCCCTGCATGTCCAAAATGCCATGAATGGCGTAGGGGGTGACCTTGTATCCATCATTGGCCAGGATTCCGTACAAGGTTGCCAGTTCGAGCATCGTCATTTCCCCCGTTCCCAGGGCCAGGGTATAATTGGCTGGCATCTGCCGTTCCAGTCCAAGTTGACGCAACCGGCCCATGTAGGTTTCAAGTCCCAATTGTTGCAGAACCTGGACCGCGACCGTGTTGCGCGACAGGATGAACGCCTGTTCCAGGGAAATCTCTCCCAGATATTCGTTGTCGATGTTGTTGGGCATCCATTCGTCGATCTCCACCGGGGAATCGTCCAGAACCGTCTCCCGCGTCATCCCTTTTTCCAGGGCAGTCAGGTAAAGAAACGTCTTCAGGGCCGATCCCGGCGACCGGACCGCCTGGGTGCAACGGTTCAACTGACTTTCCGAAAAATCGACCCCGCCCTGCATGGCCAATACCGCGCCGTCCCGTGCCAGGGTAAGGATGGCCCCCTCATGCACCTGCCTGGATCGTGCCTTGCGCAACTGCCCCATCAAGGCGGCGTGGGCCTCGTCCTGGAGGATGGGGTCGAGGGTCGTCATCACCCGGAAACGCCCCTCTTTGTGTCCCAGAATCCGGTCGAGTTCGGGGATGATCCAATCCCTGAGATACTGGTGTTGAATCGGTTGCCAGGTCAAACCACCCTTCTTGACCCCTCCATCCCGCGCCGTTGCCAATGCCTTGTCGTCGATGTATCCGAGTTGTTTCATCTTTTCCAGGACCAGACGTCCCCGGGCGCGGCTTCTCTCGGGAAATCTTTGCGGATGATAATGATTGGGTCCCTTCACCGATCCTGCCAGAAGCGCCGCTTCCATCAGGTTCAGTTCGTAAGCGTGCTTGGAAAAATAATTTTGCGCCGCCGCCTCGATGCCGTAAACCGTGTCGCCAAAATAGGCATTATTGAGATACATCTGTAAAATTTCATTCTTTGAAAAATAATGTTCCAACTTCAGGGACAATACCGATTCCCGAATCTTGCGGTAGAGGCTGCGCGACGGATTGAAAAACAAATTTTTGACCGTCTGCTGACTGATGGTGCTCCCGCCTCCCAGACGTCGTCCCTGAATGACCGAACGAAACAGGCTGGAAAATATACCCAGAGGATCCAATCCGCCGTGCGTGAAAAACCGCTGATCCTCGATGGCAACGAAGGCCTGCCAGACATGGGGCGGGAGACGGTCGAGAGGGATGGGCACCGTATTGACCACCGCGACCTCTTCGATGTTTCCCTGCTCCTTCTTCACGATCAACTGCAAGGAGCGACTGGTCACCTCGATCTGTTCCCGGTCGGGAAGACGTGCCCAGAGTTCCACAAAGGCCCGATGCCCCGACAGCGTCAGGAGGGTCAGCAAAATCAGCGTGAGCAGCGTCACCAGACATCCCAAAAGCCACGACCTCTTGGAAGATCTCTGAGTCGTCTGGGGCATCGCGAGGGAATCGGAAGGGGGGAGTGGTCGTGAATCGCTGGTGGTTCGGAGAAGGGCCTCCTCCTTTTGCCATTGGGCAGGTCTGAGTTTCCACGCCGCGTCAATCCGATCGATGCGTGCGAGAAGCCCTTTGAGTTCATCGCGGATGAGGGCGATTTCATCATGATCCGCCTGCCGCCACTGCGACAACAGCTGTTCCATGGCCTCGATCCGTTCGCCGACGTCCCGAGCCATTGGGGCGGAAAGGGGACCATCCCCGGAAGGGGATGGTCCGTCGGTTTTTGGACCGATGTCGCGACACTCATCCATCGAAACGGGGGAAATCAGGAAAAACATTAAAAAAAAGAGCCTGCGGCCCAGCCGCAAGCTCCATGGTACATCTCTTCATTTTTTGTCGTTCAAACCATCCACTCAACGGATGGAATCGAACTCGCGGGCCGTGGGGCCTTCGTTGGCGTGAAGTTCACGGACCAGATGAATTTCGACACGACGATTCTTGCCTTGACCGGCGGCATACTGATTGTAGTGACGCGGACGTTGCTCGCCATGGCTGGTGACCACAATCTGTTTGGGATCCACCTTGAATTTCCCAACCAGGATTTTCTTGGCGGCGGCGGCCCTTCTGTCACCCAGCGACGCATTGTAGGAGCTGGTGGCACGGGAATCGGCGTGGCCTTGGATTTCAATGCGGGTGCCACGATTGGCTTTCAATTCCTTGGCGACCTCTTCGAGTTTCTTGATGTCTTCCTTGGCAACGCTGGAGCTGTTGGTCTTGAAGAACAAAACCGCCTTGGCGGGCGAAGAGCAGCCGTCGCTGTTCACCCGGTCACCCCAGGGGGTTTCCGTGGGGCATTTGTCCATCGCATCGACCACCCCGTCGATGTCGGCATCGATGCGGCAGCCACGGGTATCCACCTTGATTCCCGGAGGGGTGTACCGGCAATCGTCACGATGGTCGGCAATGCCGTCCATGTCGCCGTCGGTATCACAGCCCATGAAGTTGACCGTGGCCAAGGGTGAAGTCCCCGGACAATGATCGACGGCATCGCCGATCCGGTCACCATCGGCATCGTGACCCATGGCCATATGATGGCCCAGATGCCCGTCGATCATGGCCATGTGTGCATATGCCGGGGCGCTGATGAAGATCGCAAGCGCTCCGCCTAACAGAGCTTTTTTCATATTTTTCAATTTACCTCTCCCTACTCTCCGAGATTCCCTTGGCCGGCCCCCATGGTGCCGGTTCGGGAATCTTATTAGACCGGGTTGTATCAATACAAGGAAATGTCTTTCCTCAACCTTCGATTCCTTTCCCGGATGCCGCCTGCCGGTCGAGATGCACGAACGGCAGGCGTTGCACCAGGTCAGGGACAAAAAGGCAAGATCACTTCGCGCTTGCCGTCACGCAGGCGGTCCCGCCCAACTGGCCGGGAAAGGTTTTGCTCAAACGATCGCGCACGTTCGTCGCTTCCTCGATATTGGCGAAGGGTCCGACACGAACCTGGGTCGCGACCTTTCCTTCGTTGAGGGAAACTTCGCGCATCAAAACGTTGAGGACATCCGCCTTTTCCAACTGCTCCTTGGCGATCAGGGTATTGGCCTCGTTGGCATAGACGCCGACGTGAACGAAACAGGGACCGTTACCACTCTGGGATGCCTGGACCTCTTCCTTTACCGGGGTCTCGATGGCCGATTGAGCCGGAGCGGCAGCCGCCTTGGGGGCTTCGGGAGGCGTCACCTTGGCGCTTTTGCCACCCTTGGGTTCGGAAGTCACGGGACGCTGCTTTTGCATCGGTACCACGGGGCAGGAGCTCTTGTCGATGGCGCACATCATGTCGGCAAGATACACGTTGCCCTGGTGGTCGAACCCTTCAAGGAACCCGGGATTGAAAAATTTCTTCATGTCGTCGGGGGCTTCGATGGCCAGCGCCAGGTTGCGCAGATAATCCAGCCCGTCGTTGCGGCTCATCAGGCCGTGATAAAGCTTTTTGCCCAGGGTGAGGCCCGCCTCGTGGAGGGCGCGGCGATAGAACCGCATGTACAGTTCCTCGCCGGTGAACACGCGGAAGCCCAGGTCGTCGGCATCCTTGGCAAACAACGGATGGTTGGCGTAGATGAGACCGGGGATCTCCATGTCGCCCAATTCATCCTTGCGATTGTACACCAGCTCGACGCTTTCCATCGACGGGGTGCTGCAATTGACCTTGCTCGTCAGGCTGTCTTCCGGTTTGGTCGGCTTCTTGGAAACGCCCATTTCCTTGAGCTTGTTGAACACATCCACCATCGTGGTGTTGTAATGGCAGACAAATCCAACCTTGAAGGCCTGCCGGTCGGCGGGGGACCCCACGGTCAGGAGTTCATTGAAATATTCAAGCTGCAACAAGGCGTGATCATTGATCTCCTTGGCAAAATTGACAAACCGGCCATTGTGCTCGGTCGATTTGGGAATGTTGGTCTTGAAGAATTCGAGGGGCCATTGAGCAAAATCTTCGCCCACTTCGGAGCCAATGTCGTGGGCCGCCTTGGCAATGTGTTGGCCAAGAACCTTCTCCGCATCCATCCGATCGAAGGAAGTCGTGAAGCAGGAGTTGAACTTCTGCTTCAGTTCGGGCGTCACGCCGAAATAAAACCGACCGATGGGAGAACGAAGATTGGCGCTCGGGGATTCGCCCGTCCGCAGAAAGGAGGCGAATTCCTGGTCGAACTGTTTCTCGCCATAAAGCGCTCCCTGCATGTCGCGCAGACGTCCGCCCCATACTTCACCGGCCTTGCAATAGGAGCCGGTGTCCTGTTTGATGAGAAAAGCCGTGTCCATCTTGGTGGCGACGATGGTGTCCACAACCGGATCGACCGTCCCTTGGACGTCATACGGAGGGGGTGCGCACGCTGCAAGAACAAACAATGGCAGCGCGGCCATTTTCTTGAGTACCGATTTCACTGGTCGTTTCATACTTCTCTCCCGTTTGTAGAATGATCTACTGCCTGTGTGCGTTTGTAATCCCCCGAAGGGGCGGCCCTGCCATTGATTCGTTCCTCCGCCAATATTGATGCAGATCGAATCGTTTTCAATAAAATCAGTCCAAGAAACAACTCCAAAATCCTTCCAATAGCGGCCTCTACACTTAAGCTGCAGTGATGATCGCAATTATTGGAAGCGTTTGCAATTCCATCAGGTACGCGCTCATTGCATGGCGCGAAACATCCGTAAATATTGAAAAGAAATACACACCCTAATGGCCAATGGCATCCCGTATCATTACGACCGCTTTGTCAAAACGACATCCCTCGTCCTGGTGAATAAATACTCAAAAAAGACGGGAGATGTAAATGAAAAATACTTGCTTCGGGTCAAATTTTTTTCTAATTTTCAATAACTAATTCACCTGCATCCACCCGATGCGCATACTCAAACAGGTTCACGATTCCCTGTCAAGGAGGAAATGTTTCCTTTGTGATTCTCCGAATAGAAGGTGAACGTTTGTGGCTTGTTATTTTCAATAATCATCATCTGGATTTCAATAACTCCCGCTTCGGTTTTCATACGGATTGCAACCATTTTCTTTATCCATGAAAAATCAAGAAGAGCATCTTTGCCAGAATGCCCCACATGCTGTACCGGGATATTTTCGGTTTGAAATCCGTCAGGCATGACAAGATTTTTTTCTTTTGACAGCCTTTCATTAATGATGCGATGAAGATGTGACCACAATTTGCAAATGATGTGCAGCATTTGAAAAATCATTCATATGCGTTAAAAAAAAACACAAATAAAATGATAAGAAATAAAGCGTCGATGGTGCATGATCGCTGTTTCTTTCTTTTTAATGATACGATAAAATGCCCGTGGAGGCTTGTCCAAAAGTGGTGGACAACAGTGCATCCATGACTGTCATTCCAGAATTTTTTGGCCAAGAAATGAATATCGTCGTCCATGAACAAAATTTCATGGACATTGAGGAGAAAAAAATGAATTTCTTTTTCAATGTTGGATTTTCAAAAAAAATAATAGGATCTTTTGCCTTGGTCTACTTGGCCTCGGTGGCCATGATCGGCATCATCCTGTTCAATCGGATCGTCGAAGATTATCGTCACGAAAAACTGCTCGCTTCCCAGATCATTCTTTCCCAGGGGGATGCCATTCGCCGTTCCATGGGGGAGGCCTGGAACAAAAAACATTTCAAGGATGAGTTATGGACGAGCGCGGAAATCTGCCGCAAGGAGACCACCCCGCAAAGCCGTCTGGAGTGCGCGAGAAAAACCAACCTTCACGCCATGATCCCGGTGATCGCCATGTTGCGGTCGAGTGAAGTCGCCGCCAAATCGAGCGGATTCACCATTCGCGCCGCCAAACGGACCCGACCGCGGGATCCCGATGCCCAGGCGACTCCGGCGGAACTCCGCATCATGGACCAGATGAAGGAGACTGGCAAAAGTGAACTTTCCATGGAGGATCCAGGCGCCGGGTTGTTCATCGTCGCCAAGGAGATCAAGGCGGAACAGGGGTGTCTTGTCTGTCATGGCAATGCCGGCACCAATCCCAATGGCGATGACAAGGATGTATTCGGTTTCGATCTGGAAAACTGGAAGATCGGTGACCAGGTTGGGGTCCTGACCTTGAGCGTTTCCCTGGATGAACTCGATCAGGCCAAGCGTGAGGCGATCATGAAGGTGTTGGGGTTGATTCTGGCCTCCCTGCTGGTCGGAGGCGGCATCTTCGCCACCATCATCACCCGATATGTACAGACCCCTGTCGAACAGATTTCGCAGGGGCTCAAGCGGTTTTCCAGCGGTGATCTGACCGCGAGGGTCCAGGTTTTCGCCAGAGACGAGGTGGGGCAGGCGGGTGCGGCGTTGAACCAGGCCGCCGAGAATCTGTCGGGGATCATCGGCAGGGTGCTTGATTCTTCCACGAAGGTTGCCAGCGGCAGCGAGCAGCTTTCGGCAAGTTCGGGACAGATCGCCCAGGGGGCGACACGGCAGGCGGCGAGCATCGAACAAACCAGTTCCGCCATGGAACAGATGACGTCCAACATTGCCCAGAATACCGAAAATGCCTCCCAGACCGAAGCCATCGCCAGCAAGGCGGCGAAAGATGCCAGGGAGAGCGGCGAGGCGGTTTCCCAGGCGGTAAAGGCGATGAAGGAGATCGCCGGAAAAATCAATATTATCGAAGAAATTGCGCGCCAGACCAATCTGTTGGCTCTGAATGCCGCCATCGAGGCGGCACGTGCCGGCGAGCACGGTAAAGGTTTTGCCGTCGTGGCGGCCGAGGTGCGCAAACTGGCGGAACGGAGCCAGGGGGCGGCGGGGGAAATCACCCAACTGTCCAACTCCAGTGTCCTCGTCGCCGAAACCGCGGGAGAACTTCTGAGCCGACTGGTTCCCGACATCGAGAAGACCGCCGAATTGGTCAATGAAATCTCGGCCAGTTCACGGGAACAGAATCAGGGGGCGGAACAGATCAACAAGGCAATTCAGGAACTCGATCAGGTCATCCAGCAGAACGCCGGGGCTTCCGAGGAGATGAGCGCCACAGCCAACGAACTTTCCGGACAATCCAACGAACTGATGGAATCGGTTTCCTTCTTCAAGGTTTGATGTTCCAGGACGATTGCATCTCCGGTCCAGGGGGATCATTCCCCCTGGCGGGGGTTCGGGGCCAAGTCCCGGAAGACCGGCAGGCAGTCCACGATGTGTACCGGCGCGTCGCGAACGACCCTCCGCTTCAAACGCTTTCCCTGAGAAAAAAGTAGGCTTTGCGCAAAAATCCGGTTTTCTTTCGTTCTTCGGTTTGCCCCCCTTCGCGCAGGCGCCAATCATTGAAATTTTGCCGGGCATCCAGCAGACCGACGGCGGCGGCCAGCTCGGGACGGGTTGCCAGATCGACGACCGGAGACGGGTGGGAAAAGGATCCCCTGCCGACGGGAGTGGCGAAAATGTCGGCGGCGCTTTCCTGGAACAGATGCATGCGTGCGCCGCCGCCGGTCAGAAGAATGCAATCCATCGGACCGTCCGTGAGTTGCGGATGGATCATTTTTTTCAATTCGAAGAAAATTTCCTCGATCCGGGCGCCGATGACCCGGGAGAGCCTGGGATCGTTCAAGATTTTCAATACCGCTTGAATGTTGGGAGCGCCAGGTTCCAGGCCGATGCTGGCGTGATGGCCGGCATCCGGGCGACCAAAGGAGGTCTTGACCCGTTCCGCCAGTGAGGGAGCCAGATCGAAAACCTGGGAAATGTCGCTGGTGATATGACGTCCTCCCATCGGCAGGCGGGCGGAATGGATGACATGGGTCCCCTTGCGCAGAACGACTCCGGTCGCGGCATGTCCGAGATCGATGAAACAGGTGATTGAATGTCCCGAGCCATCGGCAGTCGCGAGCGCCATGCTGGCGCTGACGTAGGAGGAGCGCAGATCCTCGACGTCCAAACCGGCATGGAGGACAGCGTCCAGCACATGATTGAAGGTCGATTGCTGACAGGTGACGACATGAAAATGTCCTTCGAGTCGATGTCCCGACAAGCCCAGAGGATTTTTGATCTCTTTTTTGTCGAGGAAAAATTTTTTCGGTAATTGATGGAGAAGATGCCGTCCCACCTGACGACTGTTTCGCGTCGAGTCCATAAGTTGTTCCAGATCCGATTCCATGACTTCTCCTCCGGCGATGGGGATGATCCCCAGGGCGGAGAAGGATTCGATATCTTTCGAGGACAGGCCGATCCGGATGGCGCCGATTTTTCCTCCAGCCATGTTTTCCGCCAGGGAAACCGCCTTGCGGATGCTTTGGCTCGTCAGGTCCAGATCGACGATCATGCTGTTGTTGTCGATGCCCAGGGATGGGGTGACTCCGATTCCCACGATCATGCGATGATGCTGGTCTTCGGATACCCTGGCAACGACACATTTGATGGCGTGGGATCCACAATCCAATCCGGCAATGAGGTCGGAATCGTTGGTGTCATGCATGGCTGGCCCCCTGGACAGGTGAACTTGGGATCATCTTTGCGGCATTTTCTTTCCTGACGGATGAGTGACTTTACATGGAAACGGGGTTTGAGGACAGGGGGCAGGGGGCGATGTCCGGATACCCGCTCGTTTTGCCGCGAAGCGAATTCCGGACGATCCCCGTTACGACCGCCTTGTCACGCCACCCAGGACTTCCGCGGCGATAACTTGAGCGAAAAATCACTGATTATTCAAACCTTGAAAAGAGACTGTCCGTTTGTCGCAACGTGGGTAAAGCTGTCGTGAAGGTTTGCCGATACAGTGCTCAAGATGCCGGAATAATGGTGTCCGCCATTATGGACGTCGTGCCAATCAGTTCTACAAAGAGAAGAAACGACCATGACTACTTCAAAGAAAACCCGAACTTCCCTTTCCATATTGGCCTGTGCCTCAATGATGGCCGGGAGTTTGGTCATTCCCACGGAGGTTCGCGCCGATGCCGCGACCGCGACGGTACTCGGGGGGGTGGCGCTTCTCAACTCGTTGTTTCACGCATCGCAGCCGGTCGAACCCGCGGGGGTCGTGGCCGCTCCCGCCGTGGCGGCGGCTCCAGCAATGCCCATGATGGTCGAACAACCCGCCATGGTCGCTCCGCTTTCCTTTGCCGCCCCCGTTCCCGTTCCGGTGATGCAACCCTATTCGGTTCCAATGCCGGTGGCGCAACCGGTTCCGGTGCCGGTGGCGCAACCGTATTCAGTCCCGGTGCCGGTGGCGCAACCGGTTCCGGTTCCGGTGGCGCAACCCTATGCGGTTCCGGTGCCGGTGGCGCAACCGGTTCCGGTGCCGGTGGCGCAACCCTATGCGGTTCCCGTACCCGTGGCGCAACCGGTGCCGGTGCCGGTGGCGCAACCGTATTCAGTCCCGGTGCCGGTGGCGCAACCGGTTCCGGTACCCGTGGCCCAACCCTATTCGGTGCCCGTTCCCGTGGTTCAGCCGGTTTCGGTACAGGTGACCACCCGTGTGGTCCAGCCCGTCGTCTCGGCATGCATTCCGGCGGCGACGGTGGTCTGCCGATAAGTTGGCACTGGGTTTACCATGAGTCGCCGGTGTCCACGGATGGGCGCTTTGCGACAGTTCTTGGCAGGGATGGATCCACCGGGTCCGGAGTGTTCGGGAAAATCACCACGCTTCCCCAACCCGGACGGTACCACGATCGGGAGGAGACGACAGGCCATGACGTCGATCGTGTTCGACGACATAGCCATGGATGATCGCCGGCAGCCAGGGAAAAGAAACGTTGCCGATCGTGATGTTGGCGTTTTGTGGGGATGGATCCCCACCATCCGACATGGATTCGTGATCGAATGCGTGTGGCGGCGGCTCCCGGGTCGTCGCCTTCCCGGCGTTCACGAGTCCCGAAAGCCTCGTTGATTGACGTGCATCGTCCGCGGGCAGGGCAAGATCCAAGGTTTGATCGAGGGACAGGCAGGACGGTAAACCGTTCGCGGCACCGGTGCAGGGGGGCTCGACCGGACCGCCCCGAGCCGTCCACCATGGAATCAACATCAGCCACGGGAGCAAGGAACAAATCAAGGGGAGAAGGCGATACCTTGAACAAGACATGATGAAATCCTTTATAAAACAGGCTTGATGCCGGAAATTTGCAGTGCCGAACGTGTCAATCGCCTCCACGGGTGTTTGACAGTGGGGACCCGGCACGATAACGTGTCAGGGGATTCCCGAGTGAATCAATCAACCCCGATGTCCGGTTCTTCTTCTATGGTGTGATCGGATATCCCATTTCATGACAAAGAGAAGGCAATGAACACTCCATCAAAGACTCGTCGCACCGTCTGGTTGCCGGTGTGTGCCGCCTTGCTGGCCGCAACCTGGGCCATTCCTCGGAACGTACACGCCGACGCCGTTACCGCTACCGTTCTCGGAGGGGCTGCCCTTTTGGGGAACATCCTGCATTCATCGAGCCACCATCACGGCTATTACGCCCCGCCCCTGGCCCATCCGGTCGCCCCCGTGTACGCGGCTCCGGTGGTCCGGCCAATGGCGGTTCCCGTCTATCCGGTGGCGCCCTATTATGTCTACTATCCCTACTGAGTCAACGTCGGGTCTCCTGGATCCAGGGGACTAAAAACGCCCTCTTTTTCTGCTCCGACTCAGGGTTGGACATCATGACCGGCGGACGGATGCCTTTTACGGGGAGGGAAACCTCCCCGTCCGGTTTTCCCCTGAGGAGGTCGGCCTTCGATGCGGGAAGGGAAGCCAACGATCCATGCTGTTTCATTTGCATAAAAGCCAGATGACCATCGAGGAGTTCCTGGCCCATCCCACGGCGCCATTGTTGATTGACGTTCGGGGGAGCCTGGAGTCCGATCCCACCATCCCCGGCTCGAAGCGGGTCTATCTTCTCGACATCGAGGAAAGAACCGAAGCCTTCGAAAATAAATGCGCTCCGCTTCTGGCGGGCCGGTCGCTGCTGCTGTATTGCAGCAAGGGCGAGGGAAGCCATTATCTGTTGAAAAAATTTTCCGGGAAATTTCGTGTTCAGAGTCTCAAGGGGGGGATGATTGGCTATCTGACGACGATTTCGCGGTTGCTTCATGAACATCCCTACCAGGACCCGGCAAACAAGGGCGACAACATGGTCAAGATCCTGGCGGCGTTGACCAATTGCCGCACCAGTCCGGTCACCTTCGCGAAAATCATCGACAATCTGCTGCGTCATTCACCCGATCCCAGGCTCAGGGCGCTGGTCCGTTGACGTTCATGTCCTGGAAGTTCTCTGGCCTCAAAAGGGAATTTCAAAAAGCGGGGGCCGTTTTTCGTCCGCCTCCATGTCCACCACCGCCGCAAGGCGGAATCCGATGTCGGGGCGTTTGGCGGTATGGCGTTCGAAGCCGCGATTGGCGCAGCGGAGCGCCTGCGTTCCATCCTTCCAGCCACCGCCGCGGATCACCCTGAAGGGGCCCTCCCCGGTGATGGCCGGGTTGTGTTCATCGTGGTTGGCATAGGCGTCGGGACGATAGGTGTCCAGGGTCCATTCCCAGACGTTGCCGTTCATGTCGCGCAAACCCAGGCGGTTGGCGCGAAGTCTTGCGACGGGATGGGTTGCGTGTGATCCCTTCTCGGCGCTCCAGGCGATCTGGCCAGGGTCGGCGCGGCCAGCGTAAACGATGTCGTCTCCCCGTTCACGACAGGCGAATTCCCATTCCGCCTCGGTCGGCAGACGGAAGCGGGCCTTTCCCTTGAACCGTTCGTTGAGGCTTTCGCTGATCACCTCGGCATCGATCCATGAGACCTGTTCCAATGGATGGTCATCTCCCTTTTGGAACAATGATGGGTTGACCCGCATGATCGCCTGCCATTGACCCTGGGTCACTTCGGTTTTTCCGAGCCAGAAGTCGGCGACGCAGGCCGAATGGAGCGGGCCTTCATCGTGTTCCCGCCCCTCTTTCCAGGGAGGGGAGCCCATCTGGAAACAGCCGCCGGGGACCCAGACAAATCCGATTCCGGTCACCGAATCGGTCCAGTTTTTTCCAGGAACCGGTTCTTCGTCGCCGCGACGGTCGGCTGTCGGGGGGACCAACCGTTCCCACTCGATGATCATGCTCCCTTCCGCCTCCCGGCATGACGGGAGGGCCAGGCTCCAGAGGAGGGCCAGAAACGACAGTCTCTGCAAAAAAAGGTTCATGGATGTTCCCCGCGAAGACGGGTCAGACGGATGGAGGCGGGTTCGGTCAGGAGTCCGTTCAGGGAGGGACGCCCCGGTTTCAATCGGGAAAGGGCATAATGATACCCCTCATCCAGCGCAACCCAGCCATCCCGGGCGTTTCCCCGGCTGCCATCCGCTTCGCCCAGCAATCCCTTGATCAGTTCGTAGGTGAAGGCCCCCTGTCGTCCGTGGTCGTTGGCGCCGGGATCCCCATTGAGCGCGGCGACGGCCCAGCCTCGGGTATCGGCGAAGAATGCGCGGTCCGGCATTTTTTTCTGCCCCAGGAGCCGGGTGCCGCAGGTCCCCTGGCCATGAAAACAGGTATCCAGAATCACCACGATTTCCCGGTCGGGCAGATCGCTCAGGAGGTTTTTGATCCGGCGCAGGGAAATCGCCGTTTGCGGGTTGATCGCCAACCCTTCGACCTGGGACGGGAGGAGCAGGCCATCGTCGAAGCGCGGCGGCTGACTTGCGACCCATGATGCCCCCAATCCCGAAAAATAAAAAAGCAACAGGGCGTTGGGATGGCTTTTACCTTTGTGCGCCAGCCAGTCCAGGTCGGCCTGGATTGTTTCCAGGGTCGCATCCTCGCCGATGCGCAGGCGGGCATGCTCCGGATCGGGGAAAAAGACTCCGCGTCGGGTCAGCAGGGTATGCATGTTGGTGGCATCCCGGTCGCCGAAATGGCGCGATTCGATATTCTGGTAACGACCGACGCCAACGAAGAGGGCAAAGGCATCCTCGCGTTTGAGCCAGGGATCGAGGGCCGGTTGCGCGGCGATCAGCGAATCCAGTTCCCGGGTTCGGTCGCCAATGTTGCCGCTTTTGGGCCAGGCGCCGTCCGGGAGTTCCATCGGTGGTGGTATGGCTCCCTTGGGATCGATTTCGGCGACCAGCAGTTGTTCCTTGGCCTTGATGAACAGCAATTCTTCGGGATATTCCTTGATCAGAAAATCGACCGCGTTCTTGATGGCGGACAGGTGCTTGCCGGAGCGAAATTCCTGCCATAGATTTTCCACCAGTGCCAGAGCGGCCTGATGTTGCCATTCCTTGGGCAGGCTTCCCGGAAGGTGTTCCCGGGAGAGCCAGTCGTAGGCTTCCAGATAACGGGCCATGCGTGACAGCGCCATGTATTTGGTGTGGGCCAGGGCCATGTTGCCCGGGTACTTTTTGACTCCTTCGAAGGAAAGAAGATGGGCTTCTTCGTCATTGCCCATTTCGAAACGCAGCCAGGCCAGATTGGCATGGACCTTCATCGCCAGACGGTCGGTGGGGGGGCGATCCCGTGTCGTCTTGTAAAGATTTTCCCATAGTTCCCGTGCCTTGGGCAGTTGTTTGTCAAGATACCACGCCAATCCGAGATTGAAATCGAGTTCGGGATCGGTGGGACAGAGATCATGGGCACGGCGGATCGCCGTCAGGGCGAGTTGCCGCTGCGTGTCGAAACGACCGATCCCTTTCAAGGCGATTTCCCGGGCGACGTTGCAGGAACCCGACAGTTCGGCCCCCCCCAATGAAGGATGGCTCAATGCCGTCATGAAACAAACAGCGAAAAAGGCCGTCCTGCGTGTGTACCGGGAGCGACCGAGGGCGCTTCGGTGGGGGACGTTCGCATCCGTGGCAACGGGTTCGGCGGCGATGGTTGACATGCGGTCCAGGGCATTCGTTGGCTGTTGGAACGGAATCAATGGTGTTTCTTAATGCTTGATGATACTCAATGCGAAATTTCATGCAAGATAACGGCCATATTATGGATATCCATGCGAGCCGGTCCGGGAGCAGGGGCGGATCGGGGAAAGATGTCGCTGCGAAATTTTTCTTTCAATGATCTTTTTCTGGGATCCGTGCTTCAAGATCGACAACAACGCTTTCGACGCGGTTGTCCCGAAGGAAAGTCAAGACAGGCCTGGGATTGCGATCCCTTGCCCGAAGGAGACGGACCAGGGAATGGGGGTGGGGCAAAGGGTGGTGGTCCAGGCGAAGGGGTTGATCGCCCGGTTTGAGCCCCCCCCTTTGCGCCGGCGAATCGGGGGTGACTGCGGTGATGACGATCCGCCCCGCCGTCGCCGATGAAGAAACCGCCTCCAGTTGAACTCCGAGAAGTTGCCGCGGTGTTTCCGTGGGAAGGGACGAAGTTCCCCAGACAAAATCGGCCCCCCGGTCCGGAAACGGCTGGTCTCGATCATTCCATGGAAGAACCGTCACCATCTCCGCCGCCAGCCCCATGGATGCCAGTTGATGCGGGATGCCATGTTTCATCAGGAGATGTCCCGAACCCGCCAGGGCGATGACCTGTCCCCGAGGATGACGCCGTACCCAATCGGCGATGGCCCCGGCCATGACCCCGTCCCACAACCGCTGGGCATCGATAAAATTTTCCAGGCTCCCCCCCCGGGCCATCATCGGATGGCTGTCGAACACCGCACGCAACCGTTCCCGATATTCAGGAAGCGCCGGGGCCAGGACAGGCAATCGATCCAGGAGCATCCGGTCCAGACTGTCAAATCCCCGGGTCCGCACCTGCGACACGACAGCGCGATCAATGTTCATGGCCAGCAATGGAACCTTTCGTTCACGGGCCAGACGAAGGATCGGCAGGTAGAGTTCGGCATCAAATCCCCAGGTGAAATACCACGAAACGGCATCAAGAAATTCATCCTCCGCCATTCCTCCCGCAACCCATCGGTCAAGTTGTGGCTGAAGATGGCCGGGAAACATTTCCATGGCCAGTGCCACATCCCTACCCCGATCCAGCATTTCACCAAGAATCAACCTTTGTACCTCGTGATGCCCCGGATCATCATGGGTTTCCCCAACCAGAACGATTCGCCGCGCCGCAAGGCGATCCATCAGTTGAACCTGTTCGATCCGGCGACTCCCCTCGATTTCCAGGATTTCTCCCGTTTCGATAAACACGCCACCCATGCCACCCATCCCCATGATCTGCAACCAGACCATCATCCCCATCAACGGAAGTATCGCCATGACCGCTTATTCCATCCAGGGTGCAAGGCAAGTCCTTGCCAAGGCATGAACCCGGTCTACCACCCGTGGATCGACGAATACCCGGGCCTGACGGCGGCGACTCAAGCCGAGAAAATGGACCAGGGGACTTTCCCGTTCCGCCGGACACACTTTTCCTTCCTGGGTGATGACATGGATGGGATCCGTCCCTTGGGAATGATCCAGAGGATGGATATAAGGGGAACGGTGGATCCGATCGACCCGTACCAACAAACGCAGCGGAATAGCCAAAATCGAGCCATCTTCCTGCGGCGTTGGAATCATTTCCTCCTCATGGTCCCTGAAAAAACGCTCGATCCGTTCCACCAGCGCCGCATCATGGATCAGATCGGTTGCCAATTCCGGCTCGCGACGCATCGGTTCCAGAGTCATCACCCCCGAGACATCCGCGGGGGGGAGAAAACCGAAGGACAACTGTCCCCGCTCTTCAAGCACCGCGGGCATCTTCCATTTCAATCGCCGATAGATCGGTTTCCTGTGACAATACATCCGACAGCGCCGCCGTAACTCCTCCTGGACGGCACTCTGCGGCAGCAACATGGACCACCGTCCCAGGGCATAATCGATCACCGTGTCGTCCAGGGCAAGGAAAACCTCCAAATCCGGGACCCTTCCTTGACGGGCTGACTCCAGAAAAGCGGTCAAAGCGGGCGGGGTCTCGGGAGGCGGTTGACCTTCAATGGCCCAGATCCAGTCGATGAGACCGAAGATATGTATGAGCAGGGTTTCAAAGGCACGAACCGTCTTGTGATCATAGACCTGACGATACATATGATCGCGGGCAAAAATATAGCTTTCCAGGGCTGCCGGTCCCTTGCCCAGATCGACACACAAACACCCCCGACCGTCCAGTGTTCGCACCTTCAGCGAATGCAACAGCCACTCCAGATCGAAACGGCCATAGGAGACCCCGGTAAAATGGGCGTCCCGCAACAGATAATCCATCCGATCGGCATCGAGCTGGCTTGCGATGAATGGCCGGCCCCCCAAATGATCACGGGGCGGTCCGGGATGCCAAATCTCCCGCAAGTCGTCCCGGAACGCCTCCCGGTCGAGCCCCAACCGGTTCCCATGGCGTTCAAACAATTCCTGTACCGGTGCCGCTTCCGAAAGAATACGCCAACCCCATGCCTCATGATCGGGCAGTCCCGGAAGTATCTGCTCGAAGACGTGCGAGTGCGGTCCATGGCCGACATCATGAAACAAGGCCGATACCTTGATCGCCAGAATGTGCGCCGGAGTCAATACGGCACCACCTCCCGCGATCGCCTGCGCGATCATTCGTTTCACCAGATGCAGCGTTCCCAGGGAATGGGAAAAACGGGAGTGTTCCGCCGAAGGGTAGACCTTGGCCGCGGGACCCAACTGCCGGATCCGCCGCAACCGTTGCAGTTGCGGCGTGTCGATGAGGTCCAACAGCAGCCCATCTCCCCAATCCACCGGGGCGCAATCGGGTCCCCAGTCCATGCGATGCAGGATGATCATGTCATGCACCGCATCGCGAAAAACCTTGCGGCTCATGCGGCGGGCAGATCGTTGAGGGTGGCCCAGGCCCTTTGATAACGTTTCATCCGCTCCCAATCCCGTTCCCCGGGAACATGATCGAGCCTGCGGATGTCCATGTTGTCCACCAGGTCCAACAATTTGATCTTTCGTGCCACCGGATCGGGTTTCAAGCGCAGGATATAGGCTTCGTAACTTAATTCGGGCCGGTGGGTCAGAAGGTCCAACACCGAAAGAACCCCGGCGGAAAAACCTTCCCGTTTCAGATCTTCCAAGGTCAACGGAGTGTCTTCCACCACATCGTGCAACAAGGCGATCATGCGTTCTTCCATGTCCCGCACCTGCATCATCAATCGCAGGGGATGCAGGATGTAGGGCTGACCGGCCCGGTCCACCTGTCCCTCGTGGGATTGGGCCGCCAGGGCCAGGGCCTTTTCCAGGGTTGACATGTCCCCACCTCTCAACTGATGGCCAGCATTCGTTCCAGGGCCAGCCGTGCCAGCCGCGCCTCTCGATCGGGAACGGAAATACGATTGACGACCCGTCCCTGGACCAGATGTTCCAGGGCCCAGCATAAATGTTGCGTGTCGATGCGAAACATGGTCGAACACATGCAGATGGTCGGACACAAAAAATGAACTTCCCGATCGGGCAGCTCGTGCTTCAGGCGATTGACCAGATTCAACTCGGTTCCGATGGCAAAGTGGCTTCCAGGAGGGGCCCGGCGAACCACATCCTGAATCTGTTCGGTGGATCCCAGTTCGTCCGCCAGGTCGCAGACCTCCATCGAGCATTCAGGATGAACCACGATGCGCACGTCGGGAATGCGTTTCCGGAACAGTGCGACATGGGCCGGTTGAAACATCTGATGGACCGAACAATAACCATTCCACAGGATCACCCGCGCCTGTCGCAACACCGCTTCCGAAAGCCCACCCAGAGGAAGGCCGGGCTGATAGAGAACGATCTCCTCCAGGGGAATGCCCATCCTCTTGGCGGTATTGCGTCCCAAATGCTGATCGGGAAAAAACAACACCTTGGAACGTTGCAAAAAAGCCCATTTCAATATGTTTGCCGCATTGGACGAGGTGCAGACGGTTCCGCCATGAGCGCCACAAAAGGCCTTGAGTTCGGCGGTTGAATTGACGTAGGTAACAGGCGTCACCTCCCGATTCATGTCGATGACCTGCCCCAATTCATTCCAGGCCGCTGTCACCTGGATCAGATCGGCCATGTCGGCCATGGAACATCCCGCCGCCAGATCGGGCAGAATGGTGACCTGGTTGGAACCGGAAAGAATATCGGCGACCTCCGCCATGAAATGGACGCCACAAAACACAATGGCCTCCGCCTGTGAACGCTGCGAGGCCAAACGTGACAGTTTCAGGGAGTCCCCGGTCAAATCGGCGAAGCGGTAGACCTCTTCCCTTTGATAATGATGGCACAAAATGACCAGCTTCTCTCCCATCCTTGCCCGCGCCGCCTGGATGCGTGTGTCCAGCTCCTGATCACTGCACCGATACAATGATTCGAGCGTGGGTTCAATGGCCTCGGGAGATGAATTCATGTCGATGAACCCTCTTGAAGATCCAACGGAATCACAAATGTCCAAAGAGAATCACGAAAAACATGGTAACAATCCCTGGAGCAAACTGAAAGAGTCCTTGCGCACCCAGGCGCTGTCCCTGGGGTTCGATGTCGTTGGTTTCGCCGCGCCAATCCCGCCACCGGGGACCGACCATCTGCGTCAGTGGATTGCCTCGGGACACCACGGTTCCATGACCTGGATGGAATCGAATCTGGAACGGCGTCTTGATCCGGGACAATTGGTACCAGGCACCGGAGTCGTGATGACCCTGGGAGTGAATTACCGTCCCGCCACCCCATCGACCGACCTTGAGACCGCACCCCATCGCCCGCGGATTTCCGCCTCCTGCCGCATCGATGATTACCATCAGGTGCTCAAACAACGCCTGCGGGACCTGGAACAGTGGCTGGAACACACCTCGGGACATCCCCTGTCGGGACGGGTGTTCGTCGATACCGCGCCGGTCATGGAAAAACCGTTGGCCATGGCATCGGGTCTGGGTTGGCAGGGGAAAAACACCCTGCTGGTCTCGCGACAATGGGGGTGCTGGCTGTTTCTCGGAGAATATTTCCTCCCCCTGGATCTTCCCCCCGACCCCCCCGCCACCGCGCATTGCGGGCGCTGTGACCGCTGTTGCACCGCCTGCCCGACCGGGGCCCTGGATGGTTTTTGGGGAATGGATGCCCGTCGGTGCATCGCCTACCTGACCATCGAATCGCGGGACCCCATCCCCCGCGATTGCCGCCGCGCCATGGGCAACCGGATCGCCGGATGCGACGATTGTCTGAACGTCTGTCCGTGGAATCGCTTCGCCACCCCCGTTCGCGAACCCTGTTTCCGTCCCCGACCTGCCCTGACTGGATCTTCGTTATTGGAATGGGCACACCTGGACGAGGCCTCTTTTCGTCGCCTGTTTGCCGGTACAAGTATCAGAAGAATCGGACGGACCCGCTTCATGCGCAATCTGGCGATTGCCCTGGGCAACTGGGGCACACATGCGGCGCTGACCGGCTTGTCGCCCCTTCTCAAAGAACCGGAGCCATTGATCCGCGGAGCCGCGGTCTGGGGTTTGTCCCGGATCGCCCAAGGATCCAAAGGAGACAGCCTATCCCCTTGCATTCTGGAATCCTTGAGCGCCATGGCACGGACGGAAAAGGACCCCCAGGTGTTGCAAGAAATCCAATGGGCCTTGTCTCCGGAAGAACATCAGGATCACGAATGATCCGCCGCCCTGTTTATCGGTTACAAGGGCACAAGGGCGGCGGATTCTGCCTCGGCCCGAAGGTTATATCTTTTCAAACGCTTCCGGCCCTTCTCCGCAAACCGGGCACCTCTTGGGCGGTGCATCACCTTCATGAATATGGTCGCACACACTGCATTTCCACTTTTTCATGCTCGTCTCCATCATCCAAGGATCGAGAAAACAACAAATATCCGACCAATGTCCCGCGTCGGCATGACTGGACCGAAACGGCAGGAAGCCTGCCACGATTCCAACATAACCGTTTCCTTCCCCGATCACAACATCCTTCGCACTCTTTTGCGGATCACCAATCGTATGCGGCAGGAGTCTTCCATCAACTGAAAATATCCTCTATTTTGTCAGCATCGGGAATTTTCCTGCACCACCTTTTCAACGTCTCCAGATCCGCCCCGGTCAACCTGGAATAGACAAAATCCGGAACCGGTGCAAAACGTTCTTGCAGCAAATCAAGAAATATTTCCTTTCTTTCCAATAGCTTACCTCGTTCCTCGCCAATTTGAATTCCTTTCTTTTGTCCTTCCAGCTTGCCAGCCTCCCAGGTGGATTCCACCATACTGGCCTGGAAATGCAAATCATCCTGATAGCGTTCGTAGGCCAGGCGTTCCGCTTCCGGAAGGTTCAGAACATCCAGCAATTCCTTGGCCTTGGACAAACCACGCGCGGTAAAGTTTTCTCGAATATCACCGGTCTTGAGAAAGTAGATCCACTCATCCAACGTATTACGCGCCACCTCGTCGAAACGGTTGACCTTGATCAGATAGAACTCGGGAAAAATCTCATGAACGCTTTGCCGGTGAAACAGATCTTTTTGCCCTTCGTTGAGTTGCAGTTCATCATGCGTATGCAGACCCATGAATGATGTAGTGCCATGATAGATATAGTCATCACCCTGACCAAGATCAAAATACAAAATACTGATGGAAATCAGCTTCGGAACCTTGGAATAAGGATCTCCGGCGTTCACATGTTCCGTGATGCTCCTGGCCGCACCAAAAATAAGACGCTGAAGATAATCGTATTCCCGTTCGTATTGCAGTTCAATCAAGATCAACTCCCCCCGGTTGTCCTTGACCTTCATATCCACGCGGTTGTACTTATCGAGTGGGTCCTCCTTGTTGCTTTCGCTCTCCAGGATCTCGACGATCCGGACATCCGTCCTGAGCAATTCACTCAGGAATCCTTCCAGAATATCAAAATTGGCCTTGCTGCGTAACAATCGCTTCAAAGCCCAGTCAAAGCTGATCAGACGGCGCCGTTTCATCCTGGTCTCTTCGTCCTTTCGCTTCGTTCGGCCATGACGTCCATGATTTCCCCCGATGGATGGCCAATTCAGGAGAAAAGGGAACGATCTGGTCAAGCGAAAAGTTTAATTCCATGCCCGGAATTGTCCCTCATTCCGGCAAAGTCGTCCACGGAAATCGGTACCGAATGCGGGAGCTATTGTTGCACGATGCCGACTGCCTCCAGATACAGGGTGTCCAGGAGTTCGAACAGGGCATTCTTGACCTGTGTGAACCGTTCCATCTCCGCCATCGCCTGCTTGAATTGCCCCTCGTTGGCGAATCGAACCGCCGCCCGCGCCACTTCATGCACCAACATGTGTTCTTCGCCCACCTTCTTGAATATTTCCATGGCGCCGAAACGCGCCGTTCCCTGGGTATCGTACCACTTGCCAAAATCGCATTCATGACCGCTGGCCACCTGGTCGGCAGTCAGGGAGGACCGACCGCGAATGACCATTTCCATGCGGCCCAACCATTTGAGATGGGCAGTTTTGATCAGTTTCACATCGAACGGTTCGGGAGTCAGCATGATATTCCGCGAAGATTCTTCAAGTTTTCTGCCGGGAATGGCCATGTCATCGATCAAGAGCGCCACATGATGAATGGTGCCGCCGATCAGGTCGAGGTTGCCAAGGGATTGTTGCAGTTTTTCATCGGATTCCTGAAGCGCCCGGCCAACGTCGAGGACCGATTCCGCCACCTGCCGCGACATGTTCTGTATTTCCAGATTGCGGCGCACGACATCCTCGGCGGAATGGGAGGCCTTGGCCGAACCATCGGCGATGGCATTGGTGCTGTTGGCCGCCTCCGCCGAGGCGCGTGCCACCTCTTGCGCCGCCACTTCCATCTCCCGGGCGCTGCGGACCACCTCGGCAGTGGCATCGGCGACATTCTTCATGGACCGGGCAATGCTGTTCATGGTGGCGGTCTGTTCATGCACACTTTGGGTGATTTCTTCGTTGGCTCGATTGATGGCGCCAATGATGTCGCCATTGGTGATGGTGGCGGCGTTCGCCTCGCGAATCCGCATCTGGATGCCATCGATCTGCCTGGAAATCATCCGGGTGGCATCACCGGTCTTCCGGGCCAGGTCCTTGACCTCGTCCGCCACCACGGCAAAACCTTTGCCCACTTCACCGGCTCCGGCCGCCTCGATGGCGGCGTTTAGGGCCAACATGCCGGTCTGGCGGGAAATGTTGTTGATGACGCCAATGACCTTGCCGATTTCCTGGGCAGCTACGGACAACGCCTCCATCACTCCCGCCACCTGATGCGATTGCTGGATGGCCTCATTGGATTTTTCACTGGCGGTTTGACACCTTTCTCGGACCTCGTTCAGCGAGTGGTGCATCTGACCAATATCGGTCACTACTCGTTGCACTGAATCATCGACCGCCTGAAGGTTGCCGTTGACGCCACTGATGTTGGAACTCATCTGTTCGGCAGCGGAGGCCATGGTGGAAACATTGTGCGACGCCTGTTCCGCCCCGGCGGCAATGTTGACCATGTTGGACGAAAGTTCCTGAGTCGCCTGTCGGACCGCCTCGACATGGGTGGTGGTATCGGTGGAAAGATGTCGTATGTGAACGACGTTTTTCCCGACCTGAACATGTTCGCGGATAATATCCTCGGCCAGTCGGTAATTCGCTTGTGAGTCGAAGGTCAACCCGTCCTTGGCCGCGACCAGTTCACTCATGGCGGCCCCCATGGAATGCAACTGCAAAACCTGCATCCGGGCCAGTGTGGCGAGACGATGGGCCATCACTTTGATATCGCGTCTGATTCGCCCCACCTCATCCAGTGTCCCGGCGGGAACGTCTACCGTTTGGCTCATGTCCCCTTCGGCAATGACATGGATGACCTTGGATACCTCCGTCAAAGGATCGCCAACCCAGCGCTGCAAAATCCAGCCGATCAACAAAAGAAAGGCGCCGATAACCCCGACCATGCCGATGAGAATCGACCAATCCGCCATCGCCACCCGTCGATCCACCGGCGCCAGTGAAATGGTCAACTGGAAAATCCCCCGCACCGCATGATCGCTTCCATGACATTGATGGCATGCCTCACGGTTGAGCAACGGTGCCAGAAAGGTTTGCACACGCTGGCCGTCTTTCCCGGTTTCGATAAAGGAAACAGTTTCCTGACTCTGAATGACCCGAGGCAAATGTTGTCCGATCTGGGGATCCTGGCGTGCCTGTCCTTCACCTTCATGTCTGAAGGCCTCTTCGCCGGAAATCTTGAGAATGCGAAACCGTTCCAATCCTTCGACCTGTTTAAGATTGTCCGAATATCCTCGGGCAATCTCCGCCGATCCCGCCAACATGATCGCTTGCAGACCGCGACTGGCGGTCGTGGCCACCTGCCGCATATGATCTTCGTTTTGGAGAATCAAGCTGTCTTTCAGATAGGCACGAAAAAAAACGCCAACTCCCAGCAGACTGACCATGCCGACAAGGCCCGCCATCAACATGACTTTCAGTCCGACCGATTCGTTTATTTTTTCGTATATTTTCATCATATTTGCTCCTGAAATACCCGAGACGGGCCGCATCCACGATCATGGCCCGGAGTCCCGAACATAAATACACGTTCATTCATAATTGTCCGAAGCACGTCAATCTACACTTGTTTGAATGAATGTCAATACGTCCCGAAATTCATGCCTGGGCTTCCGAAGGGGTGCCGTCACACGCCCAGCCGACCGGAATTACCCCTTCACCGATTCGTTCTGGGTGATGAAGGTATGGTAGGGAAGATCGAGGATATGGCGAAAGGTGATGATGACCGCGACCATGAAGGTCAAGAGACAGGCGCCGAAATATCCAAATCCATAATAGGAAAATCCTTGATTCATGGAGATGGTTGTCAATACGGTATTGGAGATCAGGAACAGGAAGCTGACCTGCAACGCCTTGCGACGGCAGTCGAAGTAGGAAAGAAGAATGTTCAGAAATAGAATGGAAACGTGATAAAATGCCCCCAACACTCCCAGGCGATACATTCCCATCTGTTTAAAGTTGATGTTGAACCATTCGAACATGTTTGGCGCGAGGAGGATGGCCAAAAGGCTGACCCCACCCTGAAGAATCAAAAAATTGCGTCCGCTCACATGAACCGCCTGAATCAGCTCCCGATGATTTTTGCAAATAGTGGCGAAATCGACATGTTGTTGAATATCGCGGTAGAATTTAAGATAGTGTTCGTAGAATCGGGTCTCCATGCTCAAAACGAAGGAGGCCATGGAGGGGACGATGGACAGATAGGCCAGAAACATGGCGCTGTCATAATTGGGATAGGAATGGAATCCCCCCGCCACCGTTTCCCGCTCGGGGGAAAACCACATGATCCATTTATCGGCCCATGCGGCCAGATTAAACGTCAATCCGACCAGCGCCAGATCCCAATAACGCCTGAAATATCCCAGAAAACCGAAAAAATCCTTCGCCTCATAGGGATATTCGGCAAAAACCCGGGCAATGATGCCGAAGAAGATGATCGCCAGGCCGGCATTGAAACCGAAAAACATGCCCACCACCCCAAGATCCCTGGCCAGAAACGGGTTGGCCACTGCCCCCAGCATCATTCCCAGGAAAAAGACCCGGATGACCATCTTGTAATCTTTCAAGGCGGTCACAAAAATGGTCACCAGCCAAATGCCGTTGATCAGAAAATAGTTGATGAAGGCGCTGACGGCGGTCATGAACTCCAGTTCGACATGGAAAAAATAAAAATAAAACGCCAGGGGAAACTGAACCGCATAGATCAGCATCAACCCTCCCAGAAGGGTACCGGGGGCCTTCCACACCTCCTTGAGGAAAATAAGATCCGAGACATAACGGGTGACTACCATGATGATGGGACCGGAAATCACCAGGGAAAAGGAAAAATTATAGATGACGGCGATACGAAAGGAAATCTGCTGTTCAAAAGTGGTAAAGTAGGAACCCAGGGAAAGTATTCCGGTCAAGGCGAGAATCGTGAACAACCAGGGACCGGTAGCCACCAGCGCCGAATAGCCGAATCCGCTCAGAAGGCCGATCAGGTTGTCCCTGGTCGTCAGATTGCGCAAGACAAAACCGATACCCGCCATGGTCCTACTCCCGCACCGGTTCGGAATCGGAGGGAAGGTGACACAACCGGGTGTAGAGTTCGCGGTAGGTCTGTGTCAACGTTCCCTGATCGTAATACTTTTTCACCCGCTGGCGGATGGCCTGGGAACACTGGCGCCACCAGGCGGGCTGGGTGAGGAGGCGCACCAGTTCGTGGGCGGTTTCCGAAGGACTCGATACCCGGGTCACCGCTCCGGCCGGTCCCAGGGGAGGATCCTCGTCGGGCATTCCAAGGATCATCTCCCGGCACGCCCCGACATCGGTGGCAACGGTTGGCACCCCGGCCGCTCCCGCCTCCAGAATCACCAGGGGTTGTCCCTCGCTGATGCTGGTCAGGACCAGGACATCGATTCGTCCCAGATAGTCCACCAGATTGACCCGTCCGGTAAATTCGATCATCTCCTGAAGATGAAAATGATGCACCAATCCCAGGCATTCCTCGTAATAGTCTTCATCCTCCTCGGTCGGTCCCATGATCATGGCGCGGGCGTTGGGCACCGACTGGCGCAAAATGGCGCATGCCTGGATGAACCCCTTGATGTCCTTGATGGGAACGACCCGACCGATCAGGGCGATCGTGGGTGGACGGGTCCCCTTGTCGGAAACCAGGTTTTCGAAACGGCGCCAGTCGATGCCGTTGGGAATCACCCGCATCCGGGAAGGATCGGCGCCGTCGGCCTTCTGGAAATCCTGGTTGCCGCCGTAGATGGTGATGATTTCCTCGCAGGCCTGGTAACAGGCCAGGGAATAGGCCTGAAACGCATGGATCCACAACTTGCGGCAATCGCTCTTGCCATGATCCAGTTGCAGGCCGGCGTTCGGATCCTCGTAAAGCCATTCGGCCATGGTGATTTCGATGCGGCGTTCGTTGGTGTAGATGCCATGTTCGCAGACGATGACCGGACGTCCGGTCTCCATGCGGGCCCGGGCAAGACACAGGCCGGCATAACCGGTCGATACCGCATGATAGACCCGCGCCCGCGGAAGATCCCGCAGAAGGATCGTGAACAGATTTCCCGACAGATAACGCCACGTCCAGAAAAAATCGAGAAACGGCCCCCCCGGCAACAGCCGGTCGTACAACCGCAACAGCAAATCCCACCCCGGTCTTGAGTTGAGCAACCATCCCGGCGCCAACTCCCGGCGAAAGGGGGCCAGGGTGGCAACGATGCGCCGCAATGGTTCAATCCCGCCCTCCTCCTGAAAGCCTGCCAATCCAGGCTCCAGGTCGGCAAACAAGGAAGACACGGATTTTCCGCGTCCCAATCCACCACGGGGAGGGGCGAGGAAAAGATGCGTGATGCCCGAGACATTTTTCGGAAGGTCATACCGCGTTTGCAATTTTTGATTGGGAGCAAGAAGGGCCAAAAGATGAAAACTGAATTCGGGCAGACTTTTGATCAACTCGTGTACCCATCCGGAGACCCCGCCCGCCACATAGGGATAGGTCCCTTCGACGATCAGGCAGATGTCGGCGGATGGGGTGGTCGCCACCTTTTTCTTGCCGAGGCCCCCGAGTATTTTCCCGGTCCAGGGAAAAGATGTCCGTGGCAACCCGTTCATGGCGTCGCCAGATGGACATCGATCTGGTCACGGATCCGCGCAGCCCTTTGGTTCAGTGCCACGGGATCGACTTCGAAAAACAAGGTCTTCGCGGACGCTTCGAGCTTCAGTTGTCGGTTGGCGATGTCCCGGGCCAGGGCATCGAGGATGTCTTCCTTGCCACGAATGATCGGAACGATATGGTCACGCGACAGTTTCATGAGTCGGCATTTCCCGGTCAGCGCCAGGACGTTGGTGGCCCGCTTCGCCCCGGTCAGCAACGACATTTCCCCGAAATACTGTCCCTCGCCCAGACGGGCAAGTTCCACCGCCCCCTTCTCGGGATCATCGAGGACCACCACCACCATTCCGGACAGGATGACAAACATTGTATGATCGGTATCCCCTTGATGAACGATGTATTCCCCTTCCGTGAATTCGATAATCCGCGCATTCCGGGCCAGGGCCGACCGCTCGGCGATGCTGATGAACTCGAAAATTTCAACCTTGTGCAAACCATCGCCCGTATATCGTCCCGACCACAGATCGACCGTTTCCCTGATTCTGTCCAGATGTTCCTCATTTCCGGAAAACAGAAGGTAATACCGTTCCGCCAGCCGGTTCAGTTCGTCGAAGCGGTTTAGTTTGTACAAGGTTTCCATCGCCCATGTGACCAACTGGTGGGAAACCTGACCCCGGTCCAGAACGGAGGCAAAAAAATCGGCGGCCTCGGGAAGGGCTCCGGAACGGACCAGCGTCCGCCCCAGGGCCGTGGCAATCCCCAGATCATCCGGGCGCAACGTCAGGCATTCACGATAACTGGCGATGGCCTTGCGGCGGTTTTCCCCCTCGCGAATCGCGTCCAGCAGTCCGGTAAAGGCAAAGTCGTCATAATGCCGCGCCACCTTCGACAGGACATTCCAGTCACGGGGATGTTTTTCGCGTTCGCGTTCCAGGTGCATGGCATCCTTCATGAACCTGTTTTCCACATGGGAAATGGCCGTGGCTGCCTGCACCCGAACCGAATTGTCGGGATTGTTGACCGCCTCCCGCAGGACCGGGGCGAAGGCCGGTTTGAACTGGCGTGTCATTCGGGCGATCATGGTTTGTTTCTGCTCGCGGCTGCCGTAGGAAAGGATGTCCATGAACGGCGTCAAGGCGGCATTGGCCCCTTCCCCCTGGTGTTCAAGGCGGGACATGAGTTCCATCGCGGCATTGATGGAGTCGGCGGGAAAAAGGCTGGCATACCATTCCTCGAACGAGGTCGCCGTCTTGCGATATTCCAGAAACAATCCCAGCGCCAGCAATACCCCCAGTATGCCCACGAACCCCATCGTGCCGACAGCCACTGGAAGAAGATAGAAAAAACCATTGAGACAGGGAGTGTCGCTCTCGCGATCCCGCCGCCAAGCCCAAAGAACAAGCAACGAGACCAAAAGGGCATGCAATCCCATCAGATGTACCGGAATCTTCAAGGGATCCAGGCCAAACTCCCAGAACATTCCCCAAAGAAGGGCCATCTCCAGCAAAAACACCAGCAAGGACAAAAACAAAAAACCCATGGCGCAGGAAAGATCACGCTTCTGGCCGGGATCTTCCTCCAGAGACTCCGCATCCATGGAAAGGTCCGTCGCGGTCATGCCCCTCCATCCTGTCCCTGTTTTTTTGCCTTGTGCAAGGTCTGGGTCGCAATGGTGAACCGTGCCCGGGGTACCGTCGCAAGGACATGTTCCGCCAGGGCCTGATCGAATTTTTTCAGGACGAATTTCATGTTTTCCGCCGGGGTCGCCGGCAGAAGCAGGGCAAATTCGAACCCTGGCGTTTCGTAGTCGAAGGCCATGTCGGTATTGCGCATGACGACGCTCGTCGCCTTGCCGATCAGACCGGGAATCATCCGTTGCTCATCCTGTTTCAAATCATCCGGATTTTCCAGGCGGACAATCATCAGGCTGACCTCGAAGTCGAGTCTCCGCCCCAGATTTGTCATCAAAGCCACCTGACGGGGAAAAAATCCGTAGGAAAACAGGCTGCTGTCCTGATTGATCACGCTGTCCGCCCGCGCCGCCCGCAAACGCAGCGCCAGACCATAGGAAGCCCCGGCCCATTCGCACAAGGCCTTGAAGTTTTCGATGGAAGTGACATTGAACTCCATGAACCCCAGATGTTCAATCTTGATCATCCCGCCGATGTCTCCGGTTTCCCGATGCAACAGGGGACCCGCCAGCACCCCCTGGTCATCGAGGATCTCCCGCTCCTTGGAGTTGTTGACCATGAGAAAACGTTTCTCCGCCACGATCGCCTGAAACAACGGATCCCGTGAAGAAAAGGATTCCTTGAAAGGATCATCCTCCTTCCATCCCGATTTGACCATGGCCACCAGATTCCGGTCTTCAAGGGTGTAGATGGAAAACTTCTCGGGACTGATCACGGAACGGATCATGTCGCGGGCGCCGGAAAGGACCATCGCCGGATCTTCGTTTTCCAACTCCTTGGCTGCCTTGAAGGAGGAGATGACGGTCTTGAGTTGTCCGGCGACCTGAATTTCCAGGCGTTCCTTGGCCTTGCTGACCTGTTGGTAGGCCTTGGTGATTGCCTGGCCCCGTTTTTCGGCGGCGGCCATCGCCTTCCACAAGGTGCTGCGCTCACTGCGGTGCCGATCCTGCAACAACCCCAGAAGCACCGCGCCAACCGCCCAGGACAGGGGTTGAATCGACAGTTCATACAATTGTTCAAAAGCATCCTGGCCATACCGTGCCTCGGGCAGACCGCCGGAGAGCACGAGGATGCTGGAGAAAAATACCGCGAGCAGCCCATGACTGGTGCCATACTGCACACTCATGAGCACCACCGCGATCCAGAACGGATGGGGACAGACCTCCGAAAAACGATCTCCCCCACCCATCGTCAGATCGAACGCCATGAACCCGCCGAAAAACAAGAGCAACTCCGCCCAGGCCGAGGCACGGATTCCAAGCAAAAACAAGGTCTTGCGTCCGGCAAGGTGGGGAAGTACCGGTTCGTCGTCTCCGCCCTTTTTCCCGGGGGGATCGGCAATGGCGGGATTTTTCCTGGATTGTCCCTGTTTGTGCTTCAATAGGTTTTTCAACGATCGTTCGCTCGTCATTTATTTGGGCGGCAGTTGCATTTCCAGAAGGTCATCCTCGACCCGTTTGCCATCGACCTTGTTTCCCGCATCCTTCTGCCGTGCCGCCATTTTTTCCGCCTCCTCCCGCGCCTTGGCCTCCCGTTCCCGGGCTTTGTTGACCTCATCCGCCTTTTTCATCGCCAGGGCGCGTTTCTTGAACAGGGTGGCGCACTGTCGCGATTGCTGGTTCATCCACAGTTCCTCCGGATCGGGAGGTCCCTCGGGAAAGACAAATTCTTGACGTACCCGATCGGCATACGTTTTGACTTCCCCACCCGGTCGTGCAACCGCCACCGAACCGGGTTCGGTCGGCAAATCGCTCTGGGTGATACCGAACATCGCCAGCCGGTCCAGATCGGTCCAGAGTTCCGATGCCTGGGACACGGTATCGTGAACAGCCTTCTGCGCGGTATAATAGATGCTCTCCCGACTCAGGAATCCCGAGCCCATCAAGGATTGGCTCGCCCGCCACAGCACCACCCCATCCTCGATGCGCACCAGTTGCATGTTGAACCCGACCGCCGGTTCCTCGCGCAACCCGTGTTGGTAGGAAAACTCGGAAACGCTCCCTCCAAGGACGGCATCCACGAACAATCCCCGCCCCACGTCACGGGCGATGGTGATGTCCGCCAGACGGTCCATATCCACCTTCAGGCCGATCAGTTGCCGCCGCATTTCGCTCTCTTCAAGGACGCAAAATCCCTGGTTCGCCATCAATTCCGTCGCAAACAACTGTGACACCGACAATCCGGCGGTCGGGCTGTTGCTCAAATTTTCGAACGGCAGCACCGCCACGATCAGCGGATCACCCTCCCTGAGGTCCTGATGGACGTAGGTCCGGTTGACCCCCATGGCACAGCCGAAAAGAACCAATCCAGCCAACGCAGCCCCTGTTTTCATCCAGAATTGGGACGATCCAGAAAACAAACGCAAATGTTTATTCATAGAGATGTCGGAACTCAGAACAGAAATTTGAGTGAATAGTCCAGTTGATCGGTCGTAACCCAATCCCCCAGTTGTCTTGAATAGGCTCTTTGCAAACTCAGTGCCGTTTTCAGGTCGGCCAGAGGCTCATAGATCATCGAAAACGCCATGGAGGGGCCATATTGATCGGTTTCTCGGTCATAAGAATATCCCGCGATCGAACTGTAGGTCAGGTAATCGCTCCACATGTCGAACCATGCGGCGCTGAGAAGATGATTTTCCTTTTCAGTGATGGGAAACAAGGCATATTCGGCGCCCAGGGCATTGATGCGATATTCCTGATGCTGCACCATTTCCTTGTCGAGACTATAGGATAATTCAAGATTGTTGCGGCTGAGAAAAGCATGACGCACACTGCCCAGAATGTGTATGCTTTCCGCCGCCCGATCTTCCCGACTCAGGCCATAGCGGTTGAGCGCCCCGGTCAACGAGGTGCGCAGCCGGTTTCCATGCCAGGTATCCTCCCGTTCCACTTCGATGCGGTCACGCCAACCATTGTCCACCAGGCCATTGGTGGTCCCCCCGAAGGGGCGGTGCCAGTCGCCCTTCACGGTCGTCAAGGCGGTCGGGTGATAAAATTCATGGGCCAGGGTCAATCCTGCCTGATCCTCTCCCGCCAGCACTCCGATACGGGTCACATCGGCGTTGGGCCAATTCAGGGACAGTTCCGCCTCTCCCGCCAACCATTCGACTACCTGATCGGCGGTCAAGCCGTCGGCATCGGTGACATTGTCGATTTCCAGATCGACCCGTCGCATCTTGATGTCCAGTTCCATGGCGTTGCTGGCGACCAGAAGGAGTTCAAGATCCATACTGTCCTGGCGTTCGTCGTCCTTGCTGGAACGTTTGTGGGCGGCACTTGTCAGAAGATAGGGCCCATGATTGTGATGCAACAACGCTTTGGCAAAGATAATGTTTGGTTCGCCGATGGCCTGGGACAATCCCCGGTCATACAGGGCCACGGCCTGACGCCACCGTCCGAGCTGGTCTTCCAGGGTTCCCAACTCTCCGAGAAATTCGACATTTTTCGGTTCCTCCGCGACCAGATCGCGCAGGCGCATGCGGGCGCCATACATCGTCCGGTTGGCAACCATGGTCTTGGCCTTGAGAAACCGCAGGCGGGCATCCTCGATCCGCCGCTGTTCGAGAAGTTCCGGAGTCGGCGGCGGCAGAGTCATGACAATGACGACCTCGGCGCCATTCGCGGTCACATGAAATCCCGTTCCTGCCTGACTGGCCCGCAACAACAGCGCGTCATAACCGTAACGGACGTCCCCCAGCCAGGCAAACAGACCCTGGATGGCCTCATCCAATCCCTGGGGGAGAAAGGGGCGTTCGAACACCATCACCAGTTCCCGCCCTTTGAGACGTTTGGTAAAATTGACCGTTTCCGTCCAGGAAAGAATGAGACGCGCCTCCTGGTCGTTGTGTTCGGAGCGGACGTGAACGGTCGCAACGGGTGGTTGTTGCGGTGGCGCGGTCTCGGGATCGGGAAGAACGGGTTCCATCATCGGAAGGACCATCCCTTCCGCCAATGCCGAATCAACGGTCGTGGCGCCGATCGTCCATGGAATGAACCAAAACAAACTTATGAAAACCATCAGATTGCGCATATCCAACCTTCACGCGGTGGCTCCCCCCGGATGTCGCCAACGCAATAATCGAGCCATGACATCTTGTCCTTCTTTTTTTTCCGGACGCCGCTGCGCTGCGCCACCTGGCCGGTCCGCATGAGAATGGGTACGCGATGATCGACTATGATCAATTGACAAAATCCCTCAAACACCTGGAACTACAGTTCGCCAACCATGCCGCGGCGCGGAATCGTCCCGAACTTTCCACTTTGGATCGGGAAGCCCTCGCCGAATCGGTCATCCAGAGGTTCGAGACCTGTTACGATACCTTGTGGAAAGACCTTAAGCGTTATTTGGTTGAAGTTCTGGGGTTGCCAAAAGTGCCCAACAGCCCGAAACCCATCATTCGCCTGGCGAGTCGGGAACAACCCGTCCCATGAAAGCAATCGCCCCGGGCCGATCCAGATCATCCATTGAAAAAACGATCAATCAGGTTATTCTGGCATTTTGTGGCATTCATCCCCCGCCATTCAACCGGGCCGACACGCCCTTCACGGCAAAGGTTAAAATCCCATGTCCGATCATGCAACAGGGAGACAATCCCTTCCCGGCATCCGCATCGTTGAACAACCGGTCCCGCCTCCCGCCGAAGAGAACGCCACGGTCCGATCGCGTCATGGCGGTCCGGACTGGGATGGCGAAGTGGCACGGGTACGGCGTTGGGCCGAGGAAGGCAACTGGGAGGAGGTTTTCAAACAACTCAAGACCATGTCCCAACGTTTCAAGAACACCGAAATCTACAAGGCCCTGGCCCAGCGAATTTGGGTCGCCCTCAAGACCGAAACCCCCGCCTCCGAATGCGTCCTGGCGTTGTTCCATCTGCTCAACACCCTGGGTCCGCGGCACGAGGTTGCGGGTCCGATTGCGGCGTTGGCCCACTTCATGGCCAAGCATCGCACCCCCGAACATCCCGATCGCGATCTGGCATTGGGACAGGCGCAGCAGATGTTTCATCGTGTTTGCGAGGAAAAAGGGATCGTCGGCGAAGAGGCGTTCAAGATATGGGTCACCAACACCCGCCTGGACGACCCCACCCATTACGTCCCCATCGTCATGCACTGCCTGGAAGTGATGGTCGGGGAGGACTGGTGGTTCGATCGCGAGCTGTTGCAACGCGAACTGGAACAGACGACCCACGCTGGAACCTGTTGAACAATCATCTCCAGACGGCCCTTCAGATGCCGACGGCAAGGTCGATCACGCGGTCACACTGGCGGCTCCAGGGAAAATCGTTCATGAACCGGTGTCCCGCCCCACCCCGACGGGCCGCCCCCTCGGTATCGTCAAAGACCCGTTCCAGTGCCGCGACCGCCTCCTCGACCGACGATTCACCCCAGTCCTCCATGAATTCTCCGGTAACGGGAGAGACCACCGGGGACTGTTGCCGCAGAATCAGGCAACGGTCCTCGTCGGCCAGATCCAGATGCCCCGTATTGGCCGACAGGATGACCGGGATGGCCATCGCCATGCATTCCATGGCCACCAGGTTGGTCCCCCCTTCGCAGCGATTGGGAAACAACGCGACATCGACCTCGCGCAACACCTCGGGCATCCGGGGATTGGCGACGAGTCCGACATCGAGAAAGGAACCGACCGGCAGATTTTGTCCCATCCACCGTTCCAACCCCGTCGTCCCTTCCTCGGGAAAACCCTCGATCCAACGTTCCGGGAACCGGCTGGATGGATCGACCCAACGGTTGCTCCACGCCGTCAGGAGAAAGGCCTCGGGATGCCTGGCATGAAAACGGCGAAAGGTCTCCACCACCAGATCCTGTCCCTTGCGAAACTCCAGTTTGCCGCCGGAAAAGATGACGAAACGGTCCTTGAGCAGGCCACGTCGTCCGGAAGGGTGAAACTGCGTGGTTTCCACCCCCTGCATGACGTAATGGACATTGTCGAGGCCGTATTTTTCCCGCAATACCCGTTCGTTCCAACGCGAGCCGACGATGATGCGGCGACAGTGCCGTGCCTGTTCGATGTTCCCCGGTTCGATACGGGCCGTTTCGAAGAAGGTGATTCCGACGGGAGGCAATCCTTCGAACCGGACGTCATCAAAAGTCAGGCGACCATCGGAATGAATCAGGGGAAGGGTATCGGCGGACCGGATGATGCGCTGGGGATGGAGGTGGCGCACCCGAAGAAGATCGGTCGAATCCTCCAGTACCGGAATCAACAACCGTGCCTGAAGGGGATCCAGATCCATGGCGCCCGGTTTTTGCAGGAGTCGCGGACGGAGTCCCTGCCTGAGCAACGCCAGGACCAGATTCAAGCCATAGACCCCCCAGCCGTGGTAATGCCCCACCGACCAGGACAGTGCCACCCCCCGGACGCCATTGGACATATCCGTCATTGTCCCCCCTCCCGAATGCCGACGAGTTGCCCGCAGGCGGCTTCGATATCCGCGCCGCGCCGGTCACGAATCACCGTCACCAACCCCGAACCGCCGACGATGTCCTGAAATTCGCGGATCCTTTCGGCGGACGAGGGGACGAACGAGGTTCCCGGCCAGGGATTGAAGGCGATCAGGTTGACCTTGGAGGGAATTCCTTTGAGAAATCGCACCAATCCCCGGGCATCCTCATCGCCATCGTTGACCCCGGCAAGCATCACGTATTCCCAGGTGATCCGCCGCCCCGTCTTCAGGGGATACTCCAGGACTGCCTGGCGCAAGGAGGCCAGATTGTATTTTTTATTGATGGGGACCAGACGGTTTCGCAGCTCGTCCTGAATCGCGTGCAATGAAATCGCCAGATTGACCCCAAGCTCCCGCCCCACCGTCGCCAATCGCGACACCACCCCGGCGGTGGACAGGGTGATCTTTCTGGAACCGATGGCCAGGCCGTTGGGATCCATCATGATCCGCACCGCCTTGAAGACAGCCTCGTGATTGTACAACGGTTCACCCATCCCCATGAGGACCACGTTGGTCACCCGCCCCCCCGAAACCGCAAGTTCCGAGCGCGCCAGAATGACCTGATCGACGATCTCCGCCACCCCAAGGTTGCGTTGCAAGGGCCTGGTCCCGGTGTGACAGAAAGGACAGGAAAGAGAACAACCCACCTGAGAGGAAACACACAAGGTTCCACGGTCGGACTCCGGAATGTAGACCATTTCCACGAAGGCGCCATCCGCCAATTCCAACAACCACTTGATCGTCCCGTCCCGTGACAGGCGCCGCGACCGGACCCGGGGACGGCACAGCGAAAATCGCTCGCCCAGCCGCCTGCGAAAATCGATGGACAGATCGGTCATCCCATCGATGCCGGAAACCCATTTGACATGGATCCACGACCAGATCTGTTTCGTCCGATAGGGTTTTTCGCCCCATTCGCCAAGAATGTCCAATAATTCTCCACGAAGGAGTCCTGTCAGACACGGGGTGGAATTCATTCATTCTGCTCCTTGGTTTTGCCGTCTTTTCGCCGTCGCCGCGCTTGTGGATCATTGCTGTGGAAAAAATTTGGACACCATACATGTTCCGCCATCGGTCCCATGGGAAGCCTTCCTGCTTTCGGGCCGCGGTTGTGAATAACTTGCCTGAACCCGCCTCTTTTGGATACACTCGGTCCACCATGGATCATGGGATGGGCGGTTGGGAAACGGCAAGCGTCTCCTGGCCAAGTTCCGTCGAACTTCCAGGCCCCTTTCGGGACGTGCCACGACAGACAGACTTTCTTTACCAGTGAAGGACCCGAACGATGTATTTTTCAACCCGAGCCATTGCCCTTTTTGCCTTTCTTGCCCTCGTTCTGGGATCGGTTCCCGCCACGATCCAGGCTGCGGGCTATCCCAAGGAATTTTCCGCCACCATCCAATGGACCATACCCACCGACCCGAATGTCCCTGGAGCCGCCGCGGGCAGTGAAAAAATCGTGGGCAAGGTGTATTCCGGCAAGGATCGCCTGCGCATCGAATCGACCACGGATGATCGGACCCGGGCGCTGATTCTGCTGACGGCGGAAAAGAAAGCCTGGACCCTGGACCTCAAGGATAAATCCTATCATGAAGGGGCCGGCAAGGTCGCCGTTCTTCCCAAACCCGACATCGATATTCTCCCTTCCGACCCCGACAGCCCCTGCGCCAGGAAAGAAAAAGTCACCTGCACCCGCGCCGGGAGCGATACCCTTGACGGAGTCGCGGTCGAAAAATGGACCATCTCCATCCACCAGAACAATCAGAAAGGGGAAATCCTCCTGTGGATCGATCCGGAACGCCGCCTTGTCCTCAAGCAACAACCCGGCCAGGGACCGCTCCATGCCCGGACGCTCCTTGGCGAGGTCGATCACGGCGGTCGTCCCACGGAAAAATGGACCATCACCGAAACATTCCAGGGACAATCCCATGTCATGGAACAGTGGGTTGACAAGGAACTTCGCCTGATTGTCCGCCAATCGGGACCGGCTGGGGATTTTCTGGTTGTGCAAGACATTGCCATTGCCCCGCAATCCCCCGCCCTTTTTCAGGTTCCGGAAGGATTCAAGCTGGTGAACCCCCCCACGCAACCGCCCCTCCCCGGAAAACGATAGCCCTTGGATTGGATGATTCGTGACGGATCCGGGCCGGGGATTTTGTTTCCCGTGGGGTTTCCGCTCCGGGGCATTGTTTTTGGAAAATGGTCATGACGCCCCCTCCTTCTTTCGTCCACCTGCACATCCATTCCGGTTATTCCCTTCTCTCTTCCACCATCCGCCTGGAAAGCCTCATCCAGCGCGCCATCGAGGAAGGGATGCCGGCCCTGGCCCTGACCGATCAGGGCAACCTGTTTGCCGCCATCCAGTTCTACTCTGCCTGCATCAAGGGGGGGATCAAGCCGGTCATGGGGGCCCAGGTGTATCTTGTCGCCGACCGCCGGGACACCTTGGTTCGGCCCGATCTTGAAGTTCGCCACCAGCTGATCCTTTTGTGCAAGAATGCCCGGGGATGGAAAAATCTGCTCTCCCTGATTTCGATCGGGCATCTGGAAGGAAGTCACGAAAAGCCGCGCATCGATCTGGAAACCCTCCGGCGCCACACGGGCGGATTGCTGGCATTGTCGGCGTGGCGCAAGGGGGAAGTGGGTCACCACCTGGAGGCGGGTCGGAATGTCGAAGCCCAGGAAGCGGCCATCCGTTACCGTGATCTGTTCGCCTCCGAAGATGAAGAAGCCCCCGGATTTTACCTCGAATTGCAACGTCATGGCCTTGCCGACGAGGAATACCTGATTGGGGAAACCATGGCGTTGGCGATGGAATTGAACCTGCCTGTCGTTGCCACCAACGATTGCCATTTCCTCGATCCTTCCGGTCAGCGGGCCCATGATGCCCTGACCTGCGTTGGCCTTGGCTTGACCTTGTATCAGGAAAATCGCGCCATCATCAACAACCGCCACCACTTTGCCGCGATGGCGGAGATGCGTCGTCTGTTTGCCGATATTCCCGAGGCCTGCGACAATACCCTTCAGATTGCTCGGCGCTGCAATGTCCGCCTGGAACTGGGACATACTGTCCTCCCCGATTATCGACCGCCCGAGGGCGAGGACCTTGCCTCATGGCTGCGACAATTGGCCGGAAAGGGGTTGGAGCGCAGGTTGGATCAGGAAACGTTGCCACGGACCCCGGAGGGGCAACGGGAAGAGGTGACGCTTCAGTATCGGCAACGATTGGAATTTGAACTGGATGTCATCATCCAGATGGGTTTTCCCGGCTATTTTTTGATCGTTTCCGATTTTATCCGCTGGGCCAAGAACAACGACATACCGGTCGGCCCCGGAAGGGGATCGGGGGCGGGTTCCCTGGTGGCCTGGAGCCTGGACATCACCGATCTGGATCCCATCCGCTATCAACTGCTCTTCGAACGTTTTCTCAATCCCGAACGGGTCTCCATGCCCGATTTCGATGTCGATTTCTGCATGGATAAACGGGAGCGGGTCATCGGTTATGTCCAGGAACGCTATGGTCACGACCGGATGGCGCAGATCATCACCTTTGGCACGCTCCAGGCACGGGCGGTCATTCGCGATGTCGGGCGGGTCCTGGAATTTTCCTACGGCCAGGTGGACAAGATCGCCAAATTGATCCCCAACACCCTGGGCATCACCCTCAAGGAGGCCATCGCGCAGGAAGAACGTCTGGCGGCGATGATGGCGGAGGATGCCGCGGTCCGGGAACTCATCGAACTGGCGATGCAATTGGAAGGATTGCCCCGCTCCGCCGGTACCCATGCCGCCGGGGTGGTGATGGCCAACGGTCCGCTCACCGACATGGTGCCGCTCTATCGCGATCCCCGCTCCAATATTCCCGTCACCCAGTTCAACATGGCCGATGTCGAAAAGGCGGGGTTGGTCAAATTTGATTTTCTCGGTCTCAAAACCCTGACGGTGATCGATACGGCGTTGAAAATGATCAACGCTCCCCTTCTGGCCTCGGGACGACCTCCCGTGGACATCCGCCACATCGATCTTGAAGATTCAAAAACCTTTCAACTGCTCAAGGAGGGCAAGACCCGGGGAATCTTCCAGCTGGAATCCTCGGGCATGCGGGAAATTCTCAAGAAACTGGCCCCCGACACCTTCGAGGACATCGTCGCCCTGGTCGCCCTCTACCGGCCCGGCCCCCTGGGCTCGGGGATGGTCGATGATTTCATCAATCGCAAGCACAAGCGAACCGAGGTCGTCTATCCCTGGCCGACCCTGGAACCGATCCTCAAGGAAACCTATGGTGTCATTCTGTACCAGGAACAGGTGATGAAGATTGCCCAGGTCCTGGCGGGCTACTCCCTGGGGAGCGCCGACCTGTTGCGTCGCGCCATGGGAAAAAAGAAAAGAGAAGAAATGTTGTCGCAAAGGGAAATCTTTCTCAAGGGAATCGAGGCCAACGCCATACCGCTCAAGACCGGGGATCACATTTTCGATCTGATGGAAAAATTCGCGGGCTACGGTTTCAACAAATCCCATTCCGCCGCCTATGCCCTGATCTCCTATCAGACTGCCTGGCTCAAGGCGCACCATCCGGTTGAATTTCTGGCGGCAACCCTCACCTGCGACATACTTGTCACCGAGAAGGTCACCCAGTTCATCCGTGAATGTCAGGCCATGCAGGTCCCCGTGCTGCCCCCGGACATCAATCGTTCGCACACCACCTTCACCGTCGAGGAGCAAAGAATCCGTTACGGACTCCTTGCCATCAAGAACGTCGGTGCCGGGGCCCTGGAAAAGATCATCGAGCGCCGCGACAAGGAAGGGGCTTTCCGCGGTCTGTACCATCTGTGTGAACATGCTGCCGATGCCGGCGTCAACCGACGCATGATGGAACACCTGATCAAGTCGGGGGCCTGCGATTGCCTGTCCGACAATCGGGCGGCCCTCCTCGAAGCGCTGCCCGACGCCCTGGCACGGGGCATGAAAAAACGGGAAAACCGTGACCTGGGTTTTTTGAGCCTTTTCGCGGCGGAAGAACAGGATCCACCCTTGCCACCAACCCCCCCTCTGGACAATACCCTTTCCCTTCAATTTGAAAAGGAATCCCTGGGATTTCACATGAGCGGCCATCCCATGGATCAATACCTGCCGGAACTCAAGGATTATGGCATCCGCGGCATCCAGTATCTGCACGAGCGGTTTGAATCGGGGAACGACATTCCCGGAACAATCCGCATTGCCGGTCTGGTCGGCGACCGCAAACTCCACCGCACCCGCAAGGGCGACCGGATGGCCTTCGTCACCCTGGAAGATCCCGAAGGACACCAGGAGGTCATCATTTTTTCCGAGGTCTATCAAACCTGCCGCGACCTCATCGAGGGCGATTCCATCCTTGTCGTCGCCGGCACCCTTGGCGCCGACGAGGAAGAACCCAAACTCATGGCCGAAGAGGTGACCGATCTTGACCATTACCGGCAACACCATGCCCGGGAGCTGCGTCTCGACCTGTCCCATTCCTGGCTTGAGGCGGCCAATCTGGATCATTTGTCACGGATTCTCAAGAATCATGCGGGGGGACGGTGCCGCGTCGTGGCCACCCTGAACCTGCCATCGGCCCGCGTCACCACCCGTCTTGGCCCCGAATTCAACGTCGTCCCGTCGCAACGCCTCCTGGATGACCTTGCCCGCATGTGGCCCGGGGAGGGGGCCTCTTTTTCAGGCCAGGTCACCGCCTCCCCGTCCCACTGAACACCAAGGCAGATACCGATCAGACGATCTCTTTGTAAAACAGTCCAGCCACTTTCGAATAAGCCGCGGGAGTAAGGTGAATTTCATTCAACCAATCCGTGCGGTTTGGCATCATCTCACGGATATCGAGCACCCTGACACGATCCGAGCGTAGCTTGATGAGTTCGTCAGCAAAAGCGTCGATCATCCATTTTATGATCGCATATTGGTCTTTCTTATATTTGATTCCTTTTTCCTCCATATAGGGCTTGATCCACGACTTTGTTTTGAACAAACCACCCAGGAAGGCTCCACCAATATTGCTCGGAAGGGGATAGCAATAGGTGTGCGTGATGAGGATACATCTACTGTTGCAATCCATAACATGATCGATCAGTCTCTTGTAAGCCTGGATAATTTTTTCAAGAGTTTTATTGAATTCCTCTTGATTGATCCACCCCAGGGGATTTCCTGGCGTGGTATTCTGATCATGAAGGAATCGATCCATATCGCCCTCGCCGACGATATCATTCCCACCGCCGGAGAAGAGAAAGAAATCAAGCTGTTCATAGTATTTCTCCAGTAGTCGTTTAATTTCACGGAAGCTGGAGCCAGAAAGCATCTTGACCGCTTCATCTCCAGGACTGGATAGTTGCAGCAAATTAAAATAGGACATCGACGACAGACAATCGACGACATTTGATGGTTGCCCAAAAAACACGGCCCTTCTCGGATAGGAGAACCAAGAGTCCCCCTCTGCGATGATTGTTTTACAGTGTGACCGGTATTCCAACAAGCAATCAAATTCTCCCTCTGAAACTGTAAAACGATTGGTTGCAACCAAATGAGTCCGGTTGACTGGATCGATTTCGCATGTCATGGTACCCTCCTCTGAATGTCAATTGTATATTACTTAACTGAAAACCATGGAACAACTACAACTCAAAACTCACACCCCCCCAGAATTCACGGAACTTTTTGTTTTTGCCTTTTTGGTCCTGGGTTTGCGCCAGCGCAGGGTCACCTTCAACTGCGCTTCGGCACCCCCTTCGGAGATGAAGGCAACCCCCACCTTGCCATGAAGTTTCAGGCCAAAGGAGACCCGGCACTCCGAGGGATCGCTGGCGCGAAAACGATCCACCACCCGTTGCACCACCGGTTGCACCGTCTCCAAGGCTTCCATCACGGTGGTGGAAACCTTGTTGCTGAGGGTCTTTTCTCCCCGAAAGACTGGCCCGCTTTCTCCCTGCCCGGAAGGGTCATCCAGCAACACCACCTCATCGTCCGCGACTTCCGCGAAAAAAGTTGAGTTTTCATCCAGCTTTATCTCTACGATTCTGCCCATCAACAGTCCCTTTCGACAAACCAGCATCTGAAAAACGATCATCATCCGCAAAATGAGGCGTTCTGTCCAGGGTTGTTTCCAAATCGAGGCAGAGATATGATTCGCATGAAAATGGGAAGGTTTCATCGTACTGGGAGGGGTTCGGATGCCGGTTTCATCAACGTTGCTTTTGGCCGTTACCATGCGCATAACGGATGGCCAACCCGTCATCACCTTCAATTCCGGGGATCGCTCCCCCTGGTCCAGGAGACCAGAAGAACCACCGCCGGATCACCGCCGCACGGAACCCCTGTGGCAATCATTGAGGGGCGACTGGACGAATCGGCGCAACATTCTGCTTCGGGTGGGCAAGGAACTGGCCGACTGGCTGCTGGATGAGGAGGCCCGCAAGATCCTGCTTGAGGGGCAACACCCGAATGAGGATGCCCCCCGATGGCGCATCGAATGGTATTTGGACGAAAAATTTTCCCAATGGCCCTGGGAAATCGTGGCCCTGGACGGTCCGGGTCACCTGGGGGTCCATCCATCCTTCACCTGCGTTCGCAGTCACGAAGGCGAACCTGAGCATCCCCCACTTCCCACGTCGCTGGTGGTACAACTCCAAGGGGTGCAACTGAAGAAGGAACGGGCCGGATCATGGGCCGTTCTCGATACCGGCAAGGAGTTGGATCGGATTTATAACCAGATCAAAAACTCCAGACACGACGGTCGCTTTCGGGTGGAGATGGATGCCCTGGGTCAATGGGGAACCGTATGTAACAAAATGGAAAGAGATGGCCCACCCCATATTTTTCATTTTGCCGGTCATGGTGTTGAACAGGGTGATGGACTGCTTTTCCTGGACGACCGGGACGGTCCCGACCCCATCGAAACCACCCGCATTGCACAACTTCTGGCCAACCCCCGCCGTGGCCGTCGTCTCCATCTGGTTTTTCTCAACGCCTGCCGCAGCGCCGGAACCGGCACCCCGACATTGCAACCTTTTGGCGGTCTCACCCGGCAGTTGCTCAACAAGGGCATTCCCATGGTCGTGGGATTGCTCGCTCCGGTGGAAGACAACGAAGCCGCCGCCCTGGCCACCGAGTTCTACGGTGCCATAGGAGAAGGCGATTCCGTGGATGTTGCCCTGCAAAAGGCCCGTGAACAGGTTTACATGACCGGCAGTCAGGCAGGATGGGCCTTTTTGACCCTCTCCCTCCTGGGCCCCCCCCTGCCCCTGATGGCCACACCCCCTCGATCAACCTCCACGCCGGGGGCCACGATTCTGGACTTTGGCTTCGATCAACAGGCCAAGGCGCTGAAATATTTTCTATTATTGGAGAAACCCCTCGTCATCGTAGTGCGTGGCCAAGAGGGGACGGGACATGAGCATTTCCTGAAGCAGGTTCCCCATCTGCTCGAAAGCAAGCGGACATTGTGGAAACCTCTGGTCGGTTTTGAATTTCGCATGGCAGGAGATGCGTCACTCCACCGCCACGAACTTGCAGGTACACTGGCCCAGGCCCTGGAAATAGCCGATGACGGCGAACAGAATGTTCTGGAGGCGCGTCTGGCCCGAGGAATTGCCGAACGCTGTGAAACCGGCAAGGTATTGGTGTTCCAAATCAATGCAACCATCCTCCTGGAACAGGACCGCCAAGCTGAAGCGCTTCTGGTTCTGGTGCAACACCTATGGATCGCCATCATGACGCAGGCCATGCGGTTACGTACCCGTCTCCCGGTTTATCTGATCGTGCCCATCGCCACTCCCAAACAGGAAGTGCCGATTTTTGACTGGAAAAAATTGTTGACGTGGCGCAAGAAGAATGAGCAATTGCGCCTTCATTTCCAGGCCAGTGAAAAACGAATGAACAATCTTATCCAGCGACTCAATACACAGACCTCCCCCGAACATGACGTTCGGGTAGAAATTCTGCCCGCCCTGGAACCTTTTACGCACGACGAGGTGGCGCAATTTCTGGACAAGGCCTTGGCCATGGCCGGGAGCGAACACGATGAAGCCCTGGAAAATATCATGGGCATCAACCATGACAACACACGCATTCTTTCCCTTCTGAAGCAAAAAATCGACAACAGGAACGCACGATGACCTCCGCGAAACTGCCTCCATTCGACATCTACCGGGGCGACGGCACTCCGCGACCGGAACTGGCGAAACAGATGCCCGAAAGTGGCTTTCTGTTTGCCGAACAGGGGGCCTACCTGGCCGATGCCGACCTGGTGGAGGCGGTCAACGTCTCCCTGGCGGTGGGACAACCCCTATTGTTGACCGGGGAACCCGGTTGCGGCAAAACCCGCCTGGCCGACAGTCTGGCCCTGGAGTTGGGACTTGGGGAGCCGTTGATCTTCCAGACCCGTTCCACCTCCCAGGCCCAGGAGCTGCTTTACACCTTCGATGCCGTGGGCCGGTTCCACCACATTCAGGTTGGAGACAAACGGGCGGCGGATCCGGTGAACTATGTCCGTTACGGCCCCCTGGGCCAGGCCATTGTCGAAGGGCGGCGGCGGGTGGTCCTCATCGATGAAATCGACAAGGCCCCCAGGGATTTTCCCAACGATTTGCTCAGCGAGTTGGACCGCATGGTGTTCACGGTCCATGAACTGGAGGAGCCTACGTGCCGCAAGGCCGGTTCCCACCGTCCTGTGGTGGTGATCACCAGCAACAGCGAACGCCAGTTGCCCCTGGCCTTTCTCAGGCGCTGCGTCTTTCATCACATTCGTTTTCCCAGCCGGGAACGGCTCGTGGCCATCATTGGCGAACGTTTGCGCGACATGAACCTGGATGGCGGGTTGGTGGAGGCGGCCGTGGACCGTTTTCAGGAGGTGCGTGGACTCTCCGGCCTGGTGAAAAAACCGGCCACCGGCGAACTTCTGGCCTGGCTCACCGCCCTCGCCATCCAGGGCAAAACGGTCGATCATGTACGCAGCCCCGCCCTTGCCCGTCTGCCCCTGTGGCAGGCGCTGCTGAAGGATCGCGATGATTTCCGCCGCCTCCAGGAAGCCGTTTGACGCGCCACTGACCGATCTGCTTCAGGGATTGCGTCATCGTGGACTGGCCATCGGTGTCGATGACGCCCGGCGGGTGGCTCTCGCCTTCCGCCATTCCGGATCATGGTCGCGGCAGCGGCGGCTGCGAGTACTCAAGAGCCTGTTGGCCAGAAACGACCAGGAGCGCCTGATCATCGATCAACTGGCGCCGTTCCTGTTCCAGGATGCCCCCCCCGAGGAAACCTTTGTTCCCATCGACCTGCCGAAGGCCCCGGACGCCAAACCCGTCCCGGAACCTAAAACGCAACCCAGAACGCAACCCAAACCCCACGTCGGTCAACGCAACAAACGACCCCGCCTGGTGCGTTGGTTGGTATTTTTTGCTCTGCTCGCGACGGCCATTGCCTGGGTAGATTCACAGATCCAACGCCCGGCCCCAGAACCACTGCCTTCCGCCCCGGTTCAACCCGGCCCCAATCAGAAAATGCAGACGAAACTTCCAGAAGCGCCGACACCCACGGATCTGGAAATGGATACCGACCCTTATCATCCGCCTCGGGAGCCGTTTTTCCTGGGGCTGGCGGTGTCCCTGCTGTTACTGCTTGCGCCGCTTCCGGGGCTGTTGCGTCGCAAACGGGTTCGACTTCAGAAAAGAAACCTGGAGTCCCTGGAAAAATCCACGGGACACCGCGTTTATCTTCCGGGAGCGTCCGTTTGTGACCACCTGCGGCCACTTCCCATCGGCCCCTTGCGCGAGGCCGCCTTTCATCTTAACGCCCCCTCGGAACCCATACGCGCGCCCCAACTGGACATTCCGAGAAGCATTCTGGCCACGGTGCGCCGGGCGGGCCATCTCACCCTCATCCATGACCAATGGCTGACCCGAAAGCCGGTGTTGTTCATCGAGGATGTCGCCCCCGGCATGGCCCTTTGGCCCGGATATGGCCGCCAGATTGCCCAGGCCCTGGAGCGGCAGGGCAACCGACTGCTGCACCGATTCATGGTGGAAGAACCGGGAACGCTCCATGAAGGGGCCAACCTGGAGGGTGGCATGGCCCTGGAACAGGTTCTGGCGAATCTGGGGGGCCCCACGGTGGTCATTCTTGGCCATGGCGCCTTTTTGGAACATCGACCGGAATACCGACTGGCGAACGCCCCCTGGCTGGGGCTTCTGAACAACGCCGTCTGGCTCCACCCCCAGCCCCCGGAATTATGGACGGAGGGGATCCGCCTGCTTGCCGGGCGGCTGCGCCTGGTGCCTCTGACCATGGACGGGCTGTCGCGGCTTTCCGGGGTCGCCGCCGACAGCATCACCCCCTGGAGGCCACCACCTCCCGCCCTGGATCGTTCCACCCGCCTGGCCAACATGCGCGCCGTGGTCGGGACGGCAGGCTGGCGGTTTTTGCAGGCAGGGGCGGTGCTGGATCGTGCCGGGGTGCTGACCATGGCCCTATGGCGATCGTTGCCTCTTGAAGGCATTGTTTCGTTGGATGCAACCACCCTGGAAAAATGCCTGATTCTGGCCGAGCCCGTGCTGGGACCGGGTGGAAAAGTCCGTTTGCCCCCATGGTTTCGAGAAGCCCTTGTCGCGGAGGTGACACGGGAAGATCCGGCACTCCTGTCCCAGGTGATCCTGTGGGGAGAAAACATTCTTTCTCGCGATCTGCAAACCATCACCGCCAGGGGAACCGCCTGGGTGCAGGCGCGTCTGGCCCGTATGCGTCTCCTGGTCCTGGATCCGGAACACCGCCCGGAAGCGCGGGAGGCGATGCGCCTTTTTTCCAGGGAAGGATTCGGAGGCTGGGCCGAAGCGTCCATGGTCGCCGGGGAGCGCGTTCTTTGGCACAAAATTCCTTTGCAACGGGCCAGGCCCCCTGGACGATGGGCCTACGGGTCCGCGTTGATCGGTGTGATCGGTATGCTCGTCATGGGAACCGGGTTGGCCAAACCGGATCTGGTGGCCCGCTTGTTTCCCCCGGAGCCTGAATTTCGTTTCCTGACCGATACCCCCCCGTGGGCATTACTGACACCGGAAGAACCGTTGCGTTTTTATGATCGCCGGCAACGGAATGGCCCGGTCAGGATTTCCGTGAACGATTGGCCGGAAACCATCTTGCTCGCGCAACGGGATGTCCAGGGCCGGTGGTACTATGAATTGACTCCCGATGAGCGTCTGTTTTCTGACAATTCACCCTCTTATCTGCGTCTGGGGTACGGGGACCTTCGTCATGGCCCGTTCGTCTTCTACAGCCTGTCGGGTTTTCCAGTCAAATTGACCGGTATCCGGAATGACAATCAACAAGGGGTGCAATTTTCCTGGTCCCTGTCGTCCGAAATCACGGATGCCAGCATTCTTTCGTTTCACCTGTACCACTTGGGACGGGAAATTGAAAAACCACCGCCGAGAACACGGACGTTCCAGACTGCGATCTCCGCGCCAAAAGGGGGTTCCTTCAGGCTTCTCGTCAAAGTTCAAGGTCCGGGAACCGCAACCATGATCTTTCCCAGCAACCGGTTTGTCATGGATGAATCGCCAGACATGGAATTTGTCCAGATCCCTCCGGGCTGTTTCCAGATGGGTTCACCAAAGACCGATAAAGACCGGGATGACGATGAAGGTCCGGTGCATAAGGTATGTGTAGACGCTTTCTGGATGGGAAGGTATGAAGTGACGCAAAAGCAGTGGAAAGCCGTGATGGGAACGAACCCATCCTATTTTGCTTCGTGTGGCGATGAATGTCCCGTGGAGCAGGTTTCCTGGGAAGATGCGCAGGATTTCATTCGCAAGCTCGATAAACAACAGGATGGATGTACCTATCGATTGCCGACGGAGGCGGAATGGGAATATGCGTGCCGGTCCGGGGGAAAAAATGAAACCTATTGCGGAGGAAATGATGTAAATCGGGTGGCCTGGGACAGGACCAACTCTGAAAATACGACTTATAGAGTGGGCGGTAAGGCGCCCAATGGCCTGGGCTTATATGACATGAGCGGAAATGTGTGGGAGTGGGTATCGGATTGGTATGACGGAAAGTTCTATGCCAATTCCCCGAGGGACAATCCGAAAGGGCCATCTTCGGGCTCCGCCCGGGTCGGGCGGGGCGGCGGCTGGGACAGCAACCCAGCCAACGTCCGCTCCGCGTATCGCAACTACGACGGCCCGGGCAGCCGCTACAGCGGCCTGGGCTTCCGCCTTTCGAGGACTTGCCCTTAGCCCTTTTACGCTTTTGCCCTTGGTGGTTTTGGGGTTGCTGTTGGTTTTGCCCTCTTTCCTTGCGACCAGCAAGCGGGCGTTTCTCAGCCCGAGGGCTGGTCGCAAGGAAAGAGGGCGGGGAGTCCAGAGGGGCCGTGGCCCCTCTGGTGGGTCCAGGGCGAAGCCCTGGTCGCGACATTTTTTTTGACAGACTGGTTCGTGATCGGTTGGCCGTTATCTTGCAACAAGTAGTTGATACGCCTGGCTTTTTTGGTTCGGTTACCCAGGATTTTTCTATGTCGGGGGTCGAATTGCGAAAGATGGTTAATGGCAGCCGCAGGTGCGGCAGGCGCGGTTTTTTGGCACCCGGATGCGCTGGAAGACAAGATCAAGGGTGTTGACGAGCAGCACTTCCCCGGCGCATGTCGTGCCGATGCCAAGATACTCCTTGATTGTTTCTACCGCCTGCATGGCCCCGATGATTCCGGCCACCCCTCCCAACACGCCCGCCGTGGCGCAGGAGGCGTGACAATTTCTGGATGGTTCCGGGTACAGGCAACGATAACAGGGCGCCTGGGCATCGACGCCATGACGAAAAACCGCCACCTGCCCCTCGAATCCAAGGACTGCCCCGGAGACCAACGGTTTGTGGTGACGCAGGCAGGCCTCGTTCAACGCATAGCGGGTGTCGAAGTTGTCGCTGGCATCCAGTGCCAGATCGCATCGGGGGAGGATTTCATCAAAAGTTTCGGCGGTTGCGCGTCCGGTGACGACATCGATCTGAACGTCGGGGTTCAACCGTCGCAGGGCCCGGGCCGCCGTTTCCCCCTTGGGCTGACCGATGTCGGGGGTGCCATAGAGGATCTGCCGCTGGAGATTGGAAAGTTCCACCCGGTCCGAATCGGCGATGATCAGACGACCGATCCCCGCGGCGGCAAGATACAATCCCGCCGGAGCGCCCAACCCTCCCGCTCCAAGGAGGAACACCCGGGCGTCAAGCAGACGTTCCTGTCCCGCGCCACCCCATTGCGTCAGAAGAATGTTGCGCGAATAGCGTTCGATCTGTCGCTCATCCAGAGTCATGGATCAAGGACTTTCAGTCGGGCATCGGTGTTTTGAGTGCGAGGGCCATTCCAGACGGACGCGGTCGTTGACGCCTGATCGTGCCAGTGGCGCGGGACGGATCATCAAGACACTCCAGAAGCTCGACCCGGGTGGGAAAAAAGAAGGTCCGAGTCCCTTTTTCAGCAGTATTCTTGTCGAAAGCGTCGGAATGTTTCATTTTGGCCCCCGGGGGAGTTGAGATGTAGAAACAGAGTGATCATGCAACACTCCTAAATGAAGCAAGATTTGTGCCGTTTTTTGCAATTTCTCTTCTTCGGGATGTGTCCGTCATGGCGCCATACCGGGAGGAAATTTTTTTTTCGTGATGGGAAGTCCCTTGACCGGCGATTAGCGAAAATCTAAGATTGCCGTTCTGAAAAGGGACTGTCTTGAAGGTGGTTTTTTCGGTCCTGCAGGTCGCTCTTGTCCATTTCCGCGACTTGGATTCCAACGGGCCTGTCCTTTTTCAGTCCATTCCCCGGTAGCTCAGTCGGTAGAGCAGGTGGCTGTTAACCACCTTGTCCGTGGTTCGAGTCCGCGCCGGGGAGCCAATGATGATAACGGCCCGAATGATTTTTTCATTCGGGCCGTTTTTCGTTACAGTCATTTCACCTTCGGGCCAGGATGAAAAAGAAACGCCCCGGATCATGAGTCCATGACGGGGCGTTTCCAAGGATCAAATCAGGTCCATCATTGAGCGGCGTAAAAGCCCCGGATGGACGTTATTTCCAGCCGGATTCCTTCTCGCAGGCCGCCATTTCCGCGGGGTGTTTCTGTTCCCAGGCGGTGATGGAGAGGGTTTCGTTTTCGTCCATCTTGGCGTTCATACAGGTGCAATACTTGCTCATTACTTCGGGGGCAACGTTTTCCTTGGCATTGTCCATCATGCACTTGGCGATCCAGCTGGCATCATCGGCTCCGGCGAAGGCGACCGAACTGGTCATGAAAACACCGGCAAATAGAACGAGGGCAGACTTCAGTTTCATGGAAGACCTCCAATAAGGGGTTTGATTACTCCAAGTGCATCATGCTATACGGTAACCTCCGTAATTTTCAATCAGGAAAATATTTAATGATCATTTAACGGAAAAAATCTTGACGTGCATCTGTTCTTTGTGGTGCGACATGATGCTTTGACGGTGGCATCAGAGATGATCAAGTGCCTGATGAATATCGGCCAGGATGTCCTCGACGTTTTCCAGGCCGATGGACATGCGCACGAGTCCTTCGGTGACTCCAGCTTGGATCCGGTCGGCTGGGGAGAGTTTGCCATGGGTGGTGGTGGCGGGATGGGTGACGAGGGTGCGGGTGTCGCCCAGGTTGGCGGTGATGGTGGCCAGTTGCAGGCTGTCGATGAAGCGGTGGGCCTGTTGACGCGAATCGAGTTCAAGGCACAGGATTCCTCCGGGTCGGCGCATTTGTCTTTCGGCGAGCGCCCGTTGGGGAAAGTCGGGGAGTCCGGGATAGCGGATGCGACCTTGGAGGCGGGGATGGGTGGCAAGGTCCTGGGCGATCCGTTCGGCATTGTCGCAATGTTTTTCCATCCGTAGCGGCAAGGTTTCCAATCCCTTGGACAGCACCCAGGCATTGAAAGGGGACAGGGCGGGTCCGGCATTGCGCAGAAAAGGGTAGACGTGTTTCATCAACAAGTCATGGTCGCCGACGATGGCGCCTCCAAGGACCCGCCCCTGGCCATCGAGGTATTTGGTGGCGGAATGAACCGTGACATGGGCGCCGAGGGCCAGAGGGGTTTGCAGGCAGGGGGTGCAGAAAACGTTGTCGAGGACCAGGAGGATGCCGTGTTGGCGCGCCAGTTGGGCGAGGGCTGCGATATCGACCAGTTCGAGTGTGGGATTGGATGGGGTTTCGGCGAAGAACATCCGGGTTTCCTTGCGGATGGCCTTCTTCCATGAGTCAAAATCGGACAGTTCGACCCGGGTGACGCCGATTCCCAGGCGGGAAAGGAGGGTATTGGCCATGTTGGTGGTCGAACCGAATACCGAGCGGCTGAGAACCAGGTGGTCTCCCGAAGAAAGAAGGGAGAGAAAAACGGTGGCGATCGCGGCCATCCCCGACGCGGTGGCGATGGCTTTTTCGCCCCCTTCGAGAAGGGCCATTTTTTCCTCGAAGGCGGCGACGGTGGGGTTGGTGAAGCGGCTGTAGATGTTGCCTTCCTCCTCGTCGGCGAACACGGCCCGGGCCTGTTCGGCGCTGCCGAAGACATAGCTCGATGTGAGAAACATCGCCAGACTGTTTTCCCGCTCATTGGTGCGGTGGGTTCCGGAGTGGAGGGCGCGTGTGGCGCTGCCCAGGCGGTTCCAATCGGGATTGGTGTTTTTCTTCATCTTCGGGAATCCATGGCCATGGGACGGTTCAGTGCAGGCTGCTTCGGGAACGATACTGGCCATCCAGAAATGAATGAAAGTAGACATTGAGCCGGGGATGGGTCACGGGTTCCGACGTGTCGTCGGGTTTCAGGTTGCGTTCCGCCACATAGGCCTCGCTGTCGCTTTCGTGGACCAGGACCTGATACCACGGTCGATCCTTCGGGGGGCGGGTCCGGGCCATTCGGGCATAACAGGCCTCATCCCCCTGATATTCCGGGTCAATATCGACGATCACCCCACGATACGCATAAAGATTGTGGCGAATGACCTGTCCGATGGAAAACCGGGCGCTTCGTTGATTCATGGAACCGATTCATCTCCCTGGTGCCCTTGTACGACCTCGGTCAATCAATAAATGAAAGGTCCGACCGCCGCAAGGGTTGACACGATCATTCCCAGAACCATGTTGATCGATACCAGGCGTCGGATGCGCATCATGTACATGCCTGCTTCCGGGATCAGTTCCTCCCGGGCCATTTTCTTCATGCGCCGAAACGGAAACAGATAAATCCAAAGAAACAGGCCGATCATGATCCAACCCAGGGTGTGCATCAGGTACACATGCAGGCCAGCCTGTCGGAAGCCACCGATCTCTCCGAAGACCATCCAGTATCCCGTGGCGGGCAGCAGCAGGACGATCACCCGGATCCAGGAGAAAAACCGTTCGAGAACTCCGATCCAAAGGGTTACCGTGTCCGGCGGCGACAAATGTTCCAGGGACGGCCTGAGCATCCTTAGGGCGAAAAACATGCCACCGACCCAGATGATGGCCGAGATCATGTGAATGGAGAGTGGGGTGACCATGGCGTTTCCATCCTTATTGTGCTTTGTGGGCCGGAATGGAACTGGTTTTGTTGCCGATTGTCCAGGTGTACCCGGACGGATGGGGCGTGTCCGGGACAAGTCGCGACGATGCCAATGATAACAGATTTTTCGGGGGGGAAGGAATGGGGATGAACTTTTCAGGGGAATTGGTGTATTTTATTTCTTGGACATGATCCTGCCGCGCATGGTTTGGCGGATTGACAAGGATCTTTGTACCCAGTGGTTCACGACTTTCAGGGGATTTCTACGTGACGACATTGGAAAACTGCGTGGGCAACACGCCCATGGTGGAACTGACGCGCCTGACCCCTTCCAGGGGGATCCGGATCCTTGCCAAACTGGAGGGCAACAATCCGGGAGGTTCGGTCAAGGACCGTGCGGCCTTGGGGATGTTCATGGGGGCCGAACAGCGGGGGGAGATCCGGCCCGGAATGCGCATCATCGAGCCGACGAGCGGCAACACCGGCATTGCCCTGGCGATGATCGCTGCGACCCGTGGCTATCCGATCACCCTGGTGATGCCGGAGAACATGACCATCGAACGGCGGGCGGTGATGGCGGCCTTCGGGGCGCATCTGGAATTGACACCCGAATCCAAGGGGATGGAGGGGACCATCGATCGGGCGCGGGAGATGGTGGCCCAGGGGGAGGGGAAAATGTTCGATCAGTTTTCCAACCCTGACAACTGGCGGGCCCATCAAAGAACGACCGGGCCGGAAATCTGGCGCGATACCGCGGGGCAGGTGAGCCATTTTGTCTCTTCCATGGGGACCACCGGGACCATCATGGGGGTTTCGGCGGCCTTGAAGGAACGCAATCCCGCCGTCCAGATCATCGGAGTTCATCCCGACGAACAGTCGCGGATCCCCGGAATCAGGCGTTGGCCCGCGGCCTATCTGCCCGGGATCTACGATCCGTCGCGGGTGGATCGGGTCTTGGAGGTCAGTGCCCAGGCGGCGCGGGAAATGACCCTGTGGCTGGCGCGCCGGGAAGGGCTGTTCGTGGGACACTCCGCAGGCGGGGCGGTTGCGGCGGCGCTCGATCTGGCCAAAACCCTGGAACCTCCGGCAACCATGGTGGTCATCCTTCCCGATCGCGGCGATCGGTATCTGTCGTCGCATCTTTTTGGATGAGGAAGCCGAACGGGAGTGGCCGATATGGGGTGATGTTGGGATATTGAACATTGTGTCCGGTGGGACTATCCTGCCACATGTGGTCGGAACCATGGAGCGGTCGGAGCCGTTCCATGGTGACGTCCTGGTGTTCCGGTCCGATTTCAGGGGAGAAAAACTTGATGAAAATCGCCGTTGCCTACGCTGAGGCCCAGAGACAGATGGTCCTGGATGTGGAGGTTCAAGAAGGGGTGACTGCCCGGGAAGCGGTTGAACGGTCGGGAATCCTTTCCCGGTTTCCCCAGATCGATGTGTCACGCTGCAAGATTGGAATCTTTGGGAAGATCATCGAACCCGACCATGTCGTGGCCCTGGGGGATCGGTTGGAAATTTATCGTCCTGCCCTGGGAAAACCACCCAGAAAGGAGCGTCCGGCCAAGGGCGGTGACGCAGCGGGAGATGATGCGACAGAATCCAGGGAAGCGGATGCCGAAGGTTCCGTTTCGAAGGTTGACAAGGTTGCCGCCGCAAAACAACGGACCGCTGCCGCCAAGGCCAGAATGGCGGATAAAAATTCCGGAGGCGAATCCTAACGGTATCGAAGTCGTCCGTCAGGAAATCGAAGATGGGAATGGCACTTCTTCTTCTTGTTGAGAAATGCCACGATCGGGAGCCCATGGCAATGAACTACACCATTGAATATGAGCAGGAAACGAACGGTCGCTGGCTGGCCGAGGTGATGGAATTGCCCGGAGTGGTGGCTTATGGTCGGACCGATGAGGATGCCATTTCCCGCGTCGAAGCTCTGGCTCTGCGGGTCTTGGCGGAACGCCTTGAGAACGGTGAAACCCAGGGACGGTCGTTCACGATTTCGTTCGCCGCCGTATGACCATGTGGCCCGCCAGCAAGGCGCGTCTTGTATTGGCCGCATGCTTCGCATCGGCTGGCGGATCAAGCGTCAGAGCGGATCCCATCGCACCTTGGAAAGGGATGGGTGGGCGGACGTTGTGTTTGCTTTTCACGATCAGGAGGAAATTGGTCCTCGCATGTTGTCACGCCTTTCACGCCATACTGGTTTGCAGCCTCATGATCTGTAGCTATAAAATATCCAAGGGCATTCCCGTGCCGATGTCAGCACGCCCAGGGGCGCGGTTCGCAACGGCAAACCGTCGGGACGCTTACAGTGCCGCGCTACAGGCTCCTTCTGGAATATGATGGCGGTCGGTTCTTCGGCTGGCAATGGCAACCCCGTCTGGAAACGGTTCAGGGGGTGCTGGAGGAGCGGTTGGCGGTATTATGCGGTCATGCGGTGCGCGTGATCGGGGCGGGACGTACCGATACGGGGGTCCACGCCCTGGGCCAGGTCTGCCATTTCGATACCTCGTGCGGGCGTTCCGCAGAGGTTTTCTCCCGCGCCTTGAATGCCGCCTTGCGTGAGCGCATCGCGGTCCTGGAATGTCGTGAGGTGGGGCCGGAGTTCCATGCCCGTTATTCGGCCCGGCTGCGGGAGTACCTGTATCGCATCCATCTGCGCGCTGCTCCCTCCTGCCTGGAGCAGGGGCGGATGTGGCATTTGGGACGGAGGCTGGATCAGGACGCCATGATACGGGCCGGGGGTATTTTGTTGGGCAGTCACGATTTTTCCGCCTTCAGGGCGGCCTCCTGTCAGTCGAGAAGCCCGATCCGGGAGATGCGGCGGATTGAAATCATTGAAAAAGATCAGGAATTGCGTATTATTTTTGCCGCCAATGGATTTCTGCATCACCAGGTGCGCAACATGGTGGGAAGCCTTGTCTTTGTCGGTCTCGGACGCTGGTCGGTGTCCCGGTTCGAGGATGTTTTTCGGTCGAGGGATCGCACCCGGGCGGCGCCGACGGCCCCGCCATGGGGGTTGTATCTGACACGGGTGGACTACGAAACGACCGTCATCGAGGGCGATCGCCTGTGAGGTTCGGCGTCCGTTTCCCTTCAATCCGGCCATTTTCGATCGGCAAGCGATTGAAAAAAACGCAATCTGGCCATGAAACTTTCCGGATTGCGCCGGGTGACGGTCGTCCCCTGGCGCGGGAAGCAACGGTCATGGAAACGGCTGAGGCTGAAACGGAAGGCTGCGGCGCGGCAGGCGCAAACAAGCCCATCGTGTTCCTCCCGGTTTCGCGGGCGCACCTGGTCGTAGCCCTGGAGCAGGGCATCGATGTGTTCGGGGTGGGGACATCCCTGATCGTCGAGGCACCACGAACACAGGCAGACGGCCAGATCGTACAGCCAGGGGCCGGCGCAGGCGCTGTAAAAATCGATCATTCCGGTCAACCGGTCGCCGGAAAACAGGGTGTTGTCGGGAAAAAGATCGCCATGACACAATCCCTGGGGGAGGTCCCGGTTGAACCAATGATCGCCCAGCCAGGAGAGTTCCTCCTTGAACCAGGAGACGATGTCCTGATCGATCATGTCGTTGGCGGTGGCCAGGCGATGGACCATCGGCGCCCAGGACTCGGGCCGGAGGCGTCCGGGAGGAGGGGCGGGGAATTCTTGTCCGTGGCGGTGGATCCGGCCCAGCCAGATTCCCACCTGGTGGCATTGTTCCGGGTTGGGGGGATCGGGCGCGTATCCCGGAAGGAGGGAGACCAGAAGGGCGGGACGCCCGGAAAGGGTGAAGCGGGCCTTCCCTTGATGATCCAGGATCGGGCGTGGTACCGGAAGGTTGCGGTTGGCGAGTTGTTCCAGAAGATCGACGACAAAAGGTAGGGCGGAGGCCTCTTCGTGATTTTCCACAAGGGTGAGGATGAAGGTGCCCCTGGGGGTGGTAAGACGGAAATTGCTGTTGATGATCCCTTGCGCAATCGCTTCCAGACGTATGGGGGGTCCGAGGGACCGGGCCAGGGTGAACGATTCGAGATCCTGGATTTGGACGGGCGTGTAAACCGACAAGGGGGTCTCCATGGGGATGGAACAGGCGTTGACGGGGGCATCGACCATTCTGGCCTTGACGGGGGCATCGGGGGCGGTTTATGGCCTCCGTCTGGCGGAAGCCCTGCTGATGGCGGGGCAGGAGGTCGAGGTCTTGCTTTCGACGGCTGCCCGTACTGTACTGGCTCGCGAATGCGGACTCAATGTCCAGGGTGACGGAGAGGAGGTTCGCGCCGCATTCCTGAAATGGATGGGAAATTCCGCGGCGGGGATCGAGTATCGGCGTTTCAGGCATCATGGCCTCATGGACTGGAGTTCGCCATTGGCCTCCGGGTCGGCGGGAGGACGGCGCATGGTGATCTGTCCCTGTTCCATGGGGACCCTGGCGGCGGTGGCCATGGGCCTTTCGGACAACTTGATCGAACGTGCCGCCGATGTGGTGATCAAGGAACGGGGACAACTGATTCTTGTGACCAGGGAGACGCCTCTGTCGGCCATTCATCTGGAAAACATGTTGCGATTGGCCCGCCTGGGGGTCATTCTTCTTCCGGCATCTCCGGGTTTCTACCATCGACCTCAGGCAATCGGCGACCTGGTGGATTTTGTCGTCGCCCGCGTCATGGACCAGTTGGGGGTGGCGCATGGGCTGATCTCTCCATGGGGGGGTGACATGGGGGGGCGTTGAATGGTGGATGAAAACAAAAACCGTTTTTGCCTATTGAGGCCAAGTGGGATAGACTGCACCCCGACATGATTGGCCTGGGGGAGGGTTTCGTCTGGAACGGGAGCGACACGGATGAAGAAAAAAGTTGAAGTATTGGCCCCCGCGGGAAATCTCCCTTCCCTGCGCGCGGCGGTGGATCATGGCGCGGACGCCGTCTATTTCGGCTTTCGCAATGCCACCAACGCCCGGAATTTCGAAGGGTTGAACTTCAGCGTGGACGAGGCCGCGGAGGGAATCGCCCATGCCCATCGTCACGGCGTCAAGGCCAATGTGGTCTTGAATACCTTTCCGCGGGCAGGTGACCCGGATCTCTGGTATCGTTCGGTCGATCAGGCCGCGGCACTCGGGGCCGATGCCATCATCATGGCCAATCTGGCCCTCCTGGAGTATTGTCACACACGCCACCCTTCCCTGCCGATCCATCTTTCGGTACAGGCCTCCGCCAGCAATGCCCCGGCCATCGATTTCTACCAAAAACACTTCGGAATCGAGCGGGTGATCCTTCCCAGGGTGCTGACCGTTGCCGAAATCCGTTCCCTGGGGAGTCGGACCAGGGTCGATCTGGAGGTGTTTGCGTTCGGCGGTCTGTGTGTCATGGCCGAGGGGCGCTGTTACCTTTCTTCTTTTGCAACGGGGGTTTCTCCCAATATCGAGGGGGTCTGTTCGCCGGCGCGCGCGGTCCGTTTCGAAAACACGGGTTCAAACCTCAAGACACGGCTGGGCGGGTTGTTGATCGCCGAATACGGTTCCGATGAGGAGGCGGCCTATCCGACCGTCTGCAAGGGACGATTCGAGGCCAATGGACGGGTCTATCATGCGATGGAGGAGCCGGGATCACTCAACATCCTCGAAATGCTCCCCGAGGTGATCGAGGCGGGAGTCATTTCGCTCAAGATCGAGGGGCGGCAACGGACAAAATCCTATGTGGCCACGGTGACCCGGATTCTCCGCCAGGCGGTCGATTCCTACTATGACGATCCCGGCTCCTTCCGTCCCAGGGGCAAGTGGATCAAGGAATTGAATGCAATTTCCGAGGGGACGACCCATACCCTGGGGACCTATGAACAACGGTGGCAGTGATGCGGATCAGTCTCGGGCCGTCTCCATTCGACTGGGGAAAAAACGGTTTTAAAAACTATTACCGGAAAATGGCCTTCGAAACGCCGGTGGACCTTTTGTATCTTGGCGAGGTGGTCTGTTCCAAAAGGCAATCGCTTTCGGCCCGGGAGATGGTGGAACTGGCCCGGGAACTGGCCCCTTCGGGAAAGGAGATCGTCTTTTCGACGTTGGGCCTGGTGATGAACGCGGCGGAGGAGGAACTGTTGCATCAGGTGGCGGCAGCGGCAGCCTCGGGGGGGTGGTGGCTGGAGGCCAACGACATGGGGGGGATCGCGGTCGGAGAAGGGACCCCGATGGTGGCGGGACCGCACATCACCACCTACAATCCCGAAACGGTGGACTTTCTCAAGAAGGTCGGGGTCCGTCGTGTCGTCTATCCCGTCGAGTTGTCGGCCCAGGCGATCGGGGAATTGATCGCCCGCCAGGGAGATGATGTGGAGGGGGAGGTCTTCTGCTATGGCAAACTGCCGCTGACTTTTTCCGCCCGTTGTTATACGGCCCGGGCCTTTCAGTTGTCGAAGAGCAACTGTCAGTACCGGTGTGGTGATTTTCCCGATGGCCTGGCCATGCGGACGCAGGAAGGGGTCCCCTTTCTGTCGATCAATGGCACCCAAACCCTGTCGCATCGTATCTACAATCTTGTGAACGAGGTCGATCGACTGGAACGGATGGGGGTCGGAGTGATCCGTCTTTCCCCTCAGAGCGAGCGAATGGAGGAGATCGTCACGGTATGGCATGAACGGCTGCAACGGCGCATTGGCGATGAAGAGGCCTGGCGCCGGTTGTTGGAAATCAATGGCGGGGTCCCCTTTTGCAATGGCTATTTCCATGGGCGGTCCGGTCTGGAGTATGTGGAACCGGGGGTGTCTCCTCCGGCAATCGATGCACCGGTCGGTTGAAGGATCGTCCATTCAATCGGGGCATTCATCCATTCAAGGAAAAAAGACGATGCAAATTGACAATGCGATCCTGGATCAGATCACGCAGAATGTCCTGGGGGTGTTCAACATGGTGGGCCAGACGCGGGAGGAGATGACCCGCAAGATTCGTGACCTGGTGCAGGAAGGGGTCGAGCATTTCGACCTGGTGGGACGCGAGGAGTTCGATGCCGCCCGTGAACTGTTGAGCCGGACACGGATGCGGCTGGAGCAATTGGAACGCCAGGTTGCCGAGATGGAAGGACGTTGAGGTTGGCGCAACGGATGCGGTTGGATCCGGCGCTGGTTTCCCCACGCTGGAGGGCTGATCCGTTGGAAGGATTGAAATCATGCTGACCCGGGTGCAGACGGTGGCGTTGGATGGTATTGAGGCCGTTTCCGTCGAGGTTGAGGTCGATTTCAGCCCCGGATTGCCGACGTTGGGGATCGTGGGTTTGCCGGAGGGGGCGGTGCGGGAGGCCAAGGATCGGGTGCGGGCCGCCCTGGGCAATTCGGGATTTCACCTGCCGGCGAAGCGGATCACCATCAATCTGGCCCCTGCCCATCTTCCCAAGGGGGGATCTTCCTATGACTTGCCCATGGCCCTCGGATTGCTGGGGGCCATGGATAAACTCTCCGCCGATTGCCTGGCGGGTACCCTGTTCTATGGTGAGTTGTCCCTGGATGGACGTTTGCGCGGGGTTCCGGGGGTGTTGCCCGTCGCGCTTTTTGCCCGGAGAAACGGTTTTGGCCGGTTGGTGGTCGCCCGGGAAAACGGCAGCGAGGCGGCTTTGACGCCGGATCTGGCGGTCCATGCCCCGGAAACGTTGATGGATCTGGTGCGGCATTTGCTGGGGGAGTCGTTGCTGGCGCCGTTGCCGGCGACCGATTGGCGTGGCTGGCGGGATAAGGACCGAAGTGAGATTCCCGATCTTGCCGAAATCAAGGGACAGGAATACGCCAAGCGGGCCTTGGAAATTGCCGCGGCGGGGGGGCACAACCTGCTGATGACCGGCCCTCCGGGGTCGGGGAAGACGTTTCTGGCCCGGGCCTTTCCGGGGATCCTGCCCGAAATGACGCTGGATGAGGCGTTGGAGGTGACGGCGGTTCACTCTGTGGCGGGACGGTTGTCCGCGGCACGACCGTTCGTGGCGACCCGTCCCTTTCGTTCACCGCACCACACCGCTTCGAAACAGTCATTGGTGGGGGGAGGTGGCCAGCCGCATCCGGGCGAGGTGAGTCTGGCGCACAAGGGGGTGTTGTTTCTTGATGAAATCCCGGAATTCAGCCGAACGGTTCTGGAGGTATTGCGCGAACCGTTGGAATCGGGTAGGGCCCACATTTCCCGGACAAGTTACCGCGCCCGCTTTCCCGCCGATTTTCAGTTGCTGGCCGCCTGCAACCCGTGTCCCTGCGGTCATTTGGGCCATGGGGGACGTCCGTGCCGCTGTTCTCCGGCCCAGGTGATCGGTTATCAATCACGGTTGTCGGGACCTTTGTTGGACCGCATCGATCTTCATGTGGAGGTTCCGCCGGTACCCACCGAGGTGTTGGTGGCGCTCCCTTCGGGCGAGACTTCGGAAAAGGTTCGCCTCCGGGTGGAGGAGGCGCGGATGGCGCAATATGCGCGCAATGGCGCCGGGATACGCAATTCCGCCTTGAACGGACGGGCCCTGGAAAACCATGCCGTTCTGGCGGGACCGGCGCAACGTATTCTTCTGGATGCGGGGCAACGGCTCGGTTTTTCGGCACGCGCCCACGGTCGATTGTTGCGGGTCGCGCGGACGATTGCCGATCTGGCCGGTGCGCGTGATATTGCGGTCGAACACATGGCCGAGGCGATTCAGTTTCGAATGGGCATGGGCCATTGGGGTGGGGCAAGGATGGGATAGCGCGGATGGGTCCGGGAAGGGGTTTCCCCTTCCCGGTGGGGTTTGGCGCGAAGCCCCAAGGTTTCTTCTGAAACCCTGGGGGCAATTTCCCTCGTGGTGTCAGGCGACGGTGACGGCGACCGGAGCGCATTCCCAAATGCCATGCTTGGTGCAGTAGGACATGGCGGTCAGGCTCAGGGTGCCGGCGGCGGCGACGATGTTGAAGGTGACTTCGGCATTGCCCTTGGCCCCGGCCCCGCCCATCATGCCGGAGGTGAAATTGGCTTCGCCGAGAAGGGTGGCGCCGTTATATAGTTGGATCGATTTGATGAAATGATCCGGATCATCCGGGTGGGCATATTCCTTACCCATGCGGACGGTGACCGGAAACTTTTCACCCGCCTTGGCGGACGCGGCACAGTGGATGAATGGGGAATGCCGGTCGATGTAGTCTTTCTTGGCTTCCTTGTCCACGGTGGAAATATCGACGTAGCGATTGACGGTTGGCATGGATGTCTCCTTGTTGGGGCCGGGTTGGGGCTCAGAGTGATTTGGCGTGGGAGGCGAGGTATTCGGCCACCCCCTGGATGGAGGCTTTCATTCCCGGTTTTTTCTTGTCCCATCCGGCGGGGCACACTTCGCCGTGGGTTTCGGTGAACTGAAGGGCATCGACCATGCGCAGCATTTCGTCGATATTGCGTCCAAGCGGAAGGTCGTTGACCACCTGGTGGCGGACGATTCCTCCCTTGTCGATGAGGAAGGAGCCGCGCAGCGCGATCCCGGGACCGAAGTAGAGATCGTAGTTTTTGGTGATGTCCTTGGAAATGTCGGCAACCAGGGGATACTGGACATTGCCGATGCCGCCGTCCTTGACGGGGGTGTTTTTCCAGGCCAGATGGGTGAAGTGGGAGTCGATGGAAACACCGATGACTTCGACGCCGCGATCCTTGAATTCCTTCAGGCGGTGATCGAAGGCGATGATCTCGGACGGACAGACGAAGGTGAAGTCGAGGGGATAGAAAAACAGGACGACATATTTTCCCTTGTAGCTGGCGAGGGAAAAGTCATCCTTGAAGGAATTGTCGGGCATGACGGCGGTGGCGGTAAACTCGGGGGCCGGCTTGGTGACGAGTACACTCATGAGGGGTCTCCATGGAATCGGTCGCTGATGAAGAATGAAATCGGGTTTGGAGCCGGGAATGAACCGACTGGGCCGGGGCTGCTGGACGGCACGTTCCGGCACTTCGGCCTTGACGGCATTAAACCGGTTATTGGGGGTTGCGTCAAGAGGAAAAAATGATATATCGTCAAAATTGTTGGTCAAGCAACTAAGAAGGCGGTCGCCCGATAAAGGGGCTTCAGGAGAGGATGGATTGATCAGCAACCTGGTTGGGATAAGGATTCGATCGTTGAGGTCGCAAAGAAAGCTGACGCAAAAGCAGTTGGCGGATCTTTCGGGAATACCGCGCGCGACCTTGGCGACGGTGGAGCGGGACGATGCCAATCCGAGTCTGGCGGTGGTGTTCAAGATTGCCAATGCGTTGGGGATGACGGTGGATCAATTGATCGAGTCGGCGCAGCGCAAGATTCAGCACTGGCCATCGCGGACGATGGGGGTTGTGGAATCGGGGGATCGGGCCTATCGGGCGGTGACGATTTCGCCGCCCCACGCCTTTCACATTACGCAGTTGATTTTCACTCTGGTGCCGGGGGGGAGTTACGAGGGAAAGCCGCATCCGCCGGGAAGCGAGGAATATTTGCATGTTCTGGAAGGAAACATGGTGTTGGAGGTGGCGGGTGAATCCCTGGCGATGGGGGTGATGGACACGGCGTGTTTCCAGGGGAACGTGCGCCATTTTTATCGCAACCCCCATGAGGTGGGGGCGAAGGGGTTGGTGACGATATTGGAGGGGATCGGTGGGGAAAAAATAGACGGAGCGGATGAAAGTTCTTGACAAGAGGTGGTCTCATGGCCGAGACTCCCTGGTTCCTTATTATGGAGGGGTTCCCGAGCGGCCAAAGGGAGCAGACTGTAAATCTGCCGGCTCAGCCTTCGAAGGTTCGAATCCTTCCCCCTCCACCATCGAAATCCGGGATGTCCCGGAACAATGGTGCGCAATCTGGACGATTTCCAAGAAGAACGGACGCCACGGATTGCGCAAGGGGGGCATCTTCTGATATTCTGCGACGACTCACGATTTTGGTTCGTCCGCATGCGGGTATAGTTCAATGGTAGAACGTCAGCCTTCCAAGCTGAACACGGGGGTTCGATTCCCCCTACCCGCTCCAGGCTGGTCCGAAGCGGTCCCGGAGTGTCAGGCTTGGATATGTAAGGCGGGCCATCATGTCAAGCCCATGTAGCTCAGTGGCAGCAGCACTTCCTTGGTAAGGAAGAGGTCATCGGTTCAATCCCGATCATGGGCTCCAAGATTTTTACGGCAGGGAATCAAGCGGGAGCCTGAGCTTTCGTGCAATTAATCTGAAGCCTCTTAAGGAGGAAGTGGCATGGCCAAGGAAAAATTCGAGCGTACCAAACCCCACGTCAACATCGGAACCATCGGCCACGTCGATCACGGCAAGACGACCCTGACGGCCGCGATCACGAAGACGCTGGCGGCGCGGGGTGGAGCCAAGTTCATGGCGTATGACCAGATCGACTCGGCGCCGGAAGAAAAGGAACGTGGAATTACCATTTCCACTGCCCATGTCGAGTACGAGACGGGAGCGCGCCATTATGCGCACGTGGATTGTCCTGGTCATGCGGACTACATCAAGAACATGATCACCGGCGCGGCCCAGATGGACGGGGCGATCCTGGTGGTTTCCGCGGCGGATGGCCCCATGCCTCAGACCCGGGAGCACATTCTGCTCGCGCGGCAGGTCGGAGTGCCGGCGCTGGTGGTGTACATGAACAAGGCGGATCAGGTGGACGATCCGGAACTCCTGGAACTGGTGGAATTGGAAGTCCGTGAACTGCTGAGCCAATACGAGTTTCCCGGGGATGACATTCCCATCGTCGTCGGTTCGGCCCTCAAGGCGCTGGAAGAGGACAACAGCGACCAGGGGATCGGCTCCATCATGAAACTTCTGGATGCGGTGGACAGTTACATTCCGCAACCGGACCGTCCGCTGGACGGCAAGTTTTTGATGCCCATCGAGGACGTGTTCACCATTTCGGGCCGTGGCACGGTGGTGACGGGAAGGATTGAGCGTGGCGTGGTCAACGTGGGTGATTCGGTGGCCATCGTCGGATTGAAGGATACGCAGATCACGACCTGTACCGGGGTCGAGATGTTTCGCAAGATTCTCGATCAGGGGCAGGCGGGCGATAACGTCGGGGTTCTGTTGCGTGGCACCAAACGGGAAGACGTGGAACGGGGACAGGTTTTGGCGGCCCCCAACTCGATTACCCCGCATACGAAATTCAAGGCGGAATGCTACATCCTGACGAAAGAGGAAGGGGGGCGTCATACGCCGTTCTTCTCGAACTATCGTCCGCAGTTCTACTTCCGCACCACGGACGTGACGGGTGTCCTGAAGCTGCCCGAAGGGACCGAAATGGTGATGCCAGGGGACAATGTGACCCTGGAGGTGGAACTGATCGCCCCGATCGCCATGGAGAAGGGGTTGAGGTTTGCCATTCGCGAGGGTGGACGGACGGTCGGAGCCGGTGTGGTCAGTGACGTGATCGCCTGATCGTGAATCAAGAGACGCATCGGCAGCCGGTTTCTGTTTGAATGGTTGCCGATGCGTGTTGTATTTCAGGGATTGACCGAGGACAGTGATTGCTGGAGCCAGTTGATGCGAGACCTGATCAGCCTTTGTTGCGAGGAATGCAAACGGCGCAACTACACGACCGACAAGAACAAACGCAATACCCCGGACAAATTGGCCTTCCGGAAATACTGTTCTTCTTGCCACAAACACACCCTTCACAAGGAGGGCAAGATCAAGTAAACCTTCCGCCTGAACGGAAACGGGAATGTAGGACAGTAGCTCAATTGGCAGAGCATCGGTCTCCAAAACCGAGGGTTGGGGGTTCGATTCCCTCCTGTCCTGCCATGTTCGGGTGGTCTGGTTCGGAATCGTTCCGGGACCCTATCCGTAAATCCCGATTTCTTGACAGGCCCGCGATTGCATGGGGGACCGAAGGGATGCCCCGATCATGTTTGATTTCGAGAAGCCGACGATCAAGGGCAACCTCGGGAGGGACCGGATACGGGTTTCATTCCGGGTTGTCGGATCGGAGCGTTGAACGTTCCGTTTCAGGGTGGACCTCGAAATTGATAACGATAAAACATTGGTTTGATCGAGTGGCCTGAACCGCCGGCGTTCGGACGAAGGAAAGATGTTCGATGGAACGTGTAGCCCAATTCAAGGCGTATCTTTTGGATGTTCGCGCGGAGGTCCGAAAGGTGATCTGGCCGACGCGCAAGGACACGACGCAGACCACGGTCGTGGTTTTTGGCATGGTGATCCTGGTGTCCCTGTTTCTATGGATGGTGGATGCCATCCTGGCCTTGGTGGTTCAATCGATCATCGGTTGATGGGAGGGGGAGCGCCGGTTGGCGGTCGTATTCTCTCCAGCGGTTGGGTACGCATCGGGCCAATCCACGAAAGAGTTTTCAATGGCCAAGAAGTGGTACGTCATTCACGCTTATTCGGGTTTCGAGAAGCGGGTCAAGTCATCCCTGGAAGAGCGGGTACGTCTGGCCGGGGTGGGTCATTTGTTCGATGAGATTTTGATTCCTTCCGAGGATGTCGTCGAGTTGCGGCAGGGGCGGAAGATCACTTCGGAACGCAAGTTTTTTCCCGGCTATGTCCTGGTCAAGATGGAGTTGAACGACGAGACCTGGCACATGGTCAACTCCATTCCCAAGGTGAGCGGATTTCTTGGAGGTGGCGGGCGTCCGCATCCGTTGACCGACAAGGATGTGGAAAAGATCATGCGTCAGGTGGAAGTGGGGATGGAGAAACCCAAACCCAAGATTGCCTTCTTTGTGGGCGAGAATGTGCGGGTGACCGACGGACCGTTTGTCTCTTTCAACGGGGTGGTGGAAGAGGTGGACGAGGACAAGAGCCGGTTGAAGGTATCGGTGAGTATTTTCGGCAGGGCGACGCCGGTGGAGCTGGACTTTATCCAGGTTGAAAAGCTGTAGGTGGTTCGGGGATGTAGGCGGGTAACGGATTGCGGGTGACGGTGGGTGGATCTGGCGTGAGGACGCGGTGATCCGTCGGGGATGGATGTTCAGGCGAGGATGGTTGCGAGATGGCGAAGAAAATAACGGCCTATATCAAGTTGGAGGTGGCGGCGGGCCAGGCGAAACCCAGTCCACCGGTTGGACCCGCGCTGGGTCAGCATGGTTTGAACATCATGGAATTTTGCAAAACGTTCAATGCGCAAACGCAGAAGCTCGAACCCGGGTCGCCGGTGCCGGTGGTGATTTCGGTCTACCAGGATCGGACGTTCAGCTTTGTCATGAAGACGCCGCCGGCGGCGTTTCTGCTCAAGAAGGCGGCAGGTTTGAGCAAGGGGAGCGCGACGCCGGGGCGTGGCGAGAAGGCGGGTCGGGTGACGTGGCAGCAGGTGGAGGAGATCGCCCGCGTCAAACTGCCCGACATGAATGCGATGGATATCGAGGGGGCCAAACAAAGCATTGCGGGCTCGGCGCGTTCCATGGGACTGGAAGTGGTCTGAAGGGAAGGTAAAGGGATATGGCAAAGCGTGGAAAACGGATGCGGGAAATCCGGGAGCAGGTGGTGCGGACCGATCTCTATCCCCTTCCCGAGGCGGTGGAGTTGCTCAAGAAGGTGAGCCGGGTCAAGTTTGACGAGACCGTGGATCTTGCGGTCAATCTGACGGTCGATCCGCGTCATGCCGACCAGATGGTGCGTGGCACGGTGGCGCTGCCGCATGGGGTGGGCAAGACGGTTCGGGTATTGGTATTCGCCAAGGGGGAAAAGGCCAAGGAAGCGATGGCCGCCGGGGCGGACCATGTGGGGGCTGAGGAACTGGTGGACAAGATCCAGGGCGGCTGGCTCGAATTCGATCGGGTGGTGGCGTGTCCGGACGTGATGGGGGTGGTGGGACGATTGGGTCGTGTCCTTGGCCCCCGTGGTCTGATGCCAAATCCGAAACTGGGGACGGTGACCTTTGACGTCGCCAAGGTGGTCGGAGACATCAAGGCGGGGCAGGTGGCGTTTCGGGTCGAGAAGGCGGGGATCATCCATGCCGGGATCGGCAAGGTTTCGTTTGATGCGGTGAAGCTGGTAGAGAATATTCGGGCGTTGATCGAGCAGTTGCGCAAGTTGCGCCCGGCATCTTCCAAGGGTTCCTACATGAAACGAGTCACGTTGAGTTCCACGATGGGACCTGGCATCCAGGTCGATCTGAACACCGTTTGAAAGCATCATTTTCGTCCATGACTCAGGTGGAACGGTGGATTGTCGATCGACCGTTCTTTAATTGGGCGCAGCCTTGCCTGCCGAGACTAAGAGGATGACGCGATTTAGGCACTCCTTTTGGGATGGACGTTGTCTGTCGGCATTGTCCGACGCCGCACTGCCTGCCTGGGGTTTTTGTTTTCCTTGGAACGATCGCCTTGGTAACGATTGAGATACAAGCGCGAAACACGAGGATTGTCCTTGGACTTTGGGACAGTCCGGATCGATGGAACCTGGAGACGGGAACAGGCCTGGGAGGATCGAAAGGAGGATGATTGGTGAAACAAAATGAGAAGGAAGTCATTGTTGATGAAGTACGTCAACTGATGGATCGATCGGCCATCGTCGTGGCGACGCACTATCGCGGGTTGACGGTTTCGCAGATGGGGACGTTGCGCAAGCGGTTGCATGACAATGGCTGTCAGTATCGGGTGGTCAAGAACACGCTGGCCCGGAGGGCCTCGGAGGGGACTCCGTTTGCGAATCTGACGGAATTGTTGCGTGGCCCGACGGGGTTGGCGTTTTCTGCCGATCCGGTGGCGCCGGCGAAGGTTTTGTCCGGTTTTGTGAAGGATTTTCCGACGCTGGTCATTCGCGGGGCCGTGATGAACGGTCAGGTTCTGGATGACCAGAATGTTGCGAAACTGGCGACGATGCCGTCGCGCGAGGTGCTGTTGGCGAAACTTCTTGGGACCATGAACGCGCCGATTCAGAATTTTGTCGGGGTCCTTGCGGCGGTGCCGGCGGGGCTGGTGCGGGTCCTGGATCAGATTCGCAAATCCAAGGAAACGGCGGCGGTCTGAGCAGTGTCGGAGAATGAACATTGTCAGGCGTTACGCCTGTATCGAAAATGATTTGGAGGGAAACAATCCATGGGAATGTCGAAGAGTGAGTTGGTTGCGGCGATCGAGGGGATGACGGTTCTGGAACTGTCGGAACTGGTGAAGGCGCTGGAGGAGCGGTTTGGGGTTTCGGCGGCGGCACCGGTGGCGGTGGCAGCGGCGGCGCCATCGGAGGCGGCAGCCGCCGCTCCGGCGGAGGAGCAGACGGAATTCACGGTGGTCCTGGCCGATGCGGGTGACAAGAAGATTCACGTCATCAAGGCGGTGCGGACGATCACGGGTCTTGGGTTGAAGGAAGCCAAGGATCTGGTCGAGGGGGCGCCGAAGACGGTCAAGGAAGGGGTTTCCAAGGAAGATGCGGCGAAGTTCCGCAAGGAATTGGAGGAGGCGGGCGCCAAGGTGGAAATCAAGTAACCTGTCTTTCAAGGTTGCATATTGGTCCGTTGAGCCCCTGGGCGGGACAAGGCTTCCCGTGCCAGGGGCTTTGGCACAGGCAATACCCGATGGGAACGCCGATGGCTGGCCGTTTTCCACGTCCGCCATCCCGGCCCGGCATGCGGTAGAAAAAGCCTCCTTAACGCGACGTCCGAGGAGATCCGATGGCCCTCACCTTCACCGAAAAGAAACGGCTCCGTAAAAATTTTGGTCAGATTCCGACCATCATCGACATTCCCAACCTGATTGCCATCCAGAAGCAATCCTTCTCCCGTTTTCTTCAGGAAGAGACGCCGTTGGAGAAGCGCGATGACATGGGTTTGCACGGGGTATTCCGGTCGGTATTTCCGATTCAGGATTATGCGGGGACCATCAGCCTTGAGTATGTCAATTACAGCCTGGGCGAACCCAAGTACGACATGGAAGAATGTCTGCAACGGGGGATGACCTTTTCGGCGCCGTTGAAGGTGGTTTTTCGTCTGGTGATCTGGGAGGAGAATCCCGATACCGGGGCGACGACGGTACAGGAGATCAAGGAGCAGGACGTCTATCTGGGCGAGATGCCCTTGATGACGCCGACGGGTACGTTCATCGTCAATGGGACGGAGCGGGTGATCGTATCGCAGATGCACCGTTCGCCGGGGGTGTTTTTCGATCACGACAAGGGAAAGTCGCACAGTTCGGGAAAATTTTTGTTTTCGGCGCGGATCATCCCCTATCGTGGTTCGTGGCTTGATTTTGAATTCGATCCGAAGGATTACCTGTTTGCCCGGATCGACCGGAGACGCAAGTTGCCGGTGACGACGCTGCTGCGGGCGATGGGGATGACCTCGGAACAGATTCTGGCGCGGTTCTACGATCTTGAATCCTACCGCAAGACGGGGGTGATCTGGGAAAAGAAACTGGACGCCGATCGTCTGATCGGGAGCCGGCCCAATTTTGCCATTGTCGATCCAAACAATGGGGAGGAGCTGGTCAAGCCCAAGCGCAAGGTGACGGCGCGGGCGGTACGCAAGATCAAGGAGTTGGGACTGGAGTGGATTCAGGTTCCGGCGGAGGATCTGGTGGGGCGGCACATTGCGGTCGATCTGAAGGATTCGGCGGGACGGCTGTTGCTGGAGGCGGGCAAGGAAATTTCGGAGGAGGTCCTGGTCGAAATCGATCAGGCGGGGCTGACCGGCATTGACGTTTTGTATGTTGATCATGTCAATATCGGCGCCTATCTGGTCGCGACGCTCAATATTGACAAGAATCAGGGGCAGGAAGAGGCGCTGATCGACATTTACCGGATGATGCGTCCTGGGGAACCGCCGACGGTGGAGGCGGCGACCAATCTGTTCAACAACCTGTTTTTCAATCCGGACCGTTACGATCTGTCGGCGGTTGGCCGGATGAAGATGAACAAGCGGTTGAACGTGGAGTGTCCGCTGGAGACCCGGGTGCTGCGCCAGGACGACATTTTGAGCGTGGTGGATGTCCTTTTGAAATTGAAGGATGGCCATGGGCGTGTGGACGACATTGACCATCTGGGAAACCGGCGTGTCCGTTCGGTTGGAGAGTTGTTGGAAAACCAGGTGCGCATTGGACTGGTGCGCATGGAGCGGGCGATTCGCGAGCGGATGTCCTCGGCGGACACGGAAAGCCTGATGCCGCACGACATCATGAACTCCAAGCCGTTTTCGGCGGTGATTCGGGAGTTTTTCGGCTCGTCGCAACTGTCGCAGTTCATGGACCAGACCAATCCGTTGTCGGAGATCACCCACAAGCGCCGCCTTTCGGCGTTGGGACCGGGGGGGATGACCCGTGAGCGGGCGGGATTCGAGGTGCGTGACGTCCATCCGACCCATTATGGCCGGATCTGTCCGATCGAGACTCCGGAAGGACCGAACATTGGCCTGATCAACAGCCTTTCGACCTATGCCCGGATCAACGAGTTCGGGTTTATCGAGAGTCCCTACCGTCGGGTGGAGGGGGGGCAGGTGCGGGGTGAAGTGGCCTATCTTTCCGCCATCGAGGAAGAGAACTATGTCATTGCCCAGGCCAACGCCCTGCTGGACGAGGAAGGCCGGTTCAAGGGTGAATTGATTCAATGCCGGCACAAGCTGGAGTTTTCGGCGGCCAGTCCCGACCGGATCCAATATATGGATGTGTCGCCCAAACAGATTGTATCGGTGGCGGCGGCGCTGATTCCATTCCTGGAGAACGATGACGCCAACCGGGCGCTGATGGGGTCGAACATGCAGCGACAGGCGGTGCCGCTGATCAAGACCGATGCGCCGTTGGTGGGGACGGGCATGGAGGGGGTGGTGGCCCGCGATTCCGGGGTGACGATCGTGTGTCGCCGGACGGGAGTGGTGGAGGAGGTCGAGGCGTCACGGATTGTCGTCAAGGCGGACGAGGAGCCGGGATCGACCGAGCCGGGGGTCGATATTTACAATCTGATCAAGTTTTCCCGTTCCAACCAGAACACCTGTATCAACCAGACACCGCTGGTTCGGGCCGGGGAACGGGTCAACAAGGGGGACATCATCGCCGATGGTCCCAGTACCGAGTGGGGCGAGTTGGCCCTGGGACGCAACGTTCTGGTGGCGTTCATGCCCTGGAACGGCTACAACTTCGAAGATTCGATCCTGATTTCCGAGCGGTTGGTGCAGGATGACGTGTTTACGTCGATCCACATCGACGAATTCGAGGTGATGGCCCGTGACACCAAGTTGGGGGCCGAGGAGATTACTCGCGACATGCCCAATGTCGGCGAGGATGCCCTGAGGAACCTTGATGAGTCAGGGATCATCTATGTCGGGGCGGAGGTCAAGGCGGGTGATATTCTGGTGGGCAAGGTGACCCCCAAGGGGGAAACCCAATTGACTCCGGAAGAAAAGCTGCTGCGGGCGATTTTTGGTGAAAAGGCTTCGGATGTTCGTGACACGTCGTTGAGGCTGCCACCCGGGGTATCGGGAACGGTGGTGGATGTGCGGGTTTTCTCCCGGAGAGGGCTGGAAAAGGATGATCGGGCCAAGTTGATCGACCAGGAGGAGATTGCCCGTCTGCGCAAGGACATGGTGGCGGAACGACGGATCATCGAGAAGGATGCCGATGCCCGGATCCGTGCCATGCTCGTTGGCAAGACGGTTCGTGGCGGGAGTGGATTTGTTCCGGGGGCGGTGTTGACCGAGGAGATTCTGGACCGGCTGGGCCCCAAGAAGTGGGACAGCCTGGTGCTTGAGGACGACGCGATCACGCAGCAGATCGAGGGAATCCGCAATCATGTGGAAAAGGTTGCCAATCATTTGCAGAAGCGGTTTGACGGCAAGGTGGAGAAACTGGAACGTGGGGATGATCTGCCGCCGGGTGGGCTGAAGATGGTGAAGGTGTATATCGCGGTGAAGCGCAAGCTGCAACCGGGTGACAAGATGGCGGGGCGGCATGGCAACAAGGGGGTGATTTCCAAGATCAATCCGATCGAGGACATGCCGCATCTGGAGGATGGCACGCCGGTGGATATTGTGCTTAATCCCCTGGGCGTCCCTTCGCGGATGAACGTGGGGCAGATTCTCGAAACCCATTTGGGATGGGCGGCGAAGGGGATGGGACGGAAGATTGGCGAAGTGATGGACCAATATGCCCGGTCGGGGGAGAATGCTCCGATGCGGGGGTTCATGGAGAAGGTGTTCGATGGACATCGGGAAAAGGACGACATCAAGCTTTTGACCGATGAGGAACTGGTGGTGATGGGTGAAAATTTGCGCCATGGGGTTCCGACCGCGTCGCCGGTATTCGATGGCGCCATCGAGAGCGAGATCGTCAAATGGTTGAAGATGTCGGGCCTTCCGGAGTCGGGGCAGGTGCGTCTGATCGATGGTCGGACGGGAGAATATTTCGACCGACCGGTGACGGTGGGTTACATCTACATGTTGAAGCTGCACCATCTGGTCGATGACAAGATTCATGCGCGTTCCATTGGTCCTTATTCGCTGGTGACGCAACAGCCGTTGGGCGGCAAGGCGCAGTTTGGTGGGCAACGGTTTGGGGAGATGGAGGTGTGGGCGCTCGAGGCCTATGGTGCCGCCTATACGTTGCAGGAAATGTTGACGGTGAAGTCGGATGATGTTGCGGGACGGACGAAGATTTACGAAGCGATCGTCAAGGGGGATGACACGTTCGAGGCGGGAATTCCCGAATCGTTCAACGTTTTGATCAAGGAGTTGCAATCCCTGGCGTTGGATGTCGAGTTGAAGCCGACCGAGTGATGAATCACCATGGCGGGTCCAGGGGTGAAGCCTTGGAGCGCTTGATCCGTTCGGTGCGGTACGTTCTCGGATTTTCGACAAGATGACGGTATCGGATCATTGGGGAGCTTGATGTGAGTCAAAATCCACAGCAGAACATTTTCAAGATTTTTTCACGCCCGAGTCTGGGGCAGAATTTTGATGGCATTCGCATATCCATAGCCTCTCCGGAAAAGATTCGCGCTTGGTCCTTTGGCGAGGTGCGAAAACCGGAGACGATCAACTATCGGACGTTCAAACCGGAACGGGACGGTCTTTTTTGCGCGAAAATTTTCGGGCCGGTGAAGGATTATGAGTGTCTGTGTGGCAAGTACAAGCGGTTGAAGCATCGGGGTGTCGTTTGCGAAAAATGTGGCGTGGAGGTGATCCAGTCGAAAGTGCGGCGGGAACGGGTGGGGCATATCGAACTGGCCTCGCCGGTGGCGCATATCTGGTTTCTGAAATCGTTGCCGAGCCGGATCGGGTTGTTGCTGGACATGACCCTGAAGGATCTGGAACGGGTATTGTATTTTGAAAATTTTGTGATTCTCGAAGGCGGAATGACTCCGTTGAAGAAGGGGGAACTGCTGACGGAGGAACGTTATCACCAGTTGCAGGAGGAATTCGGCGACGAATTCAAGGCGGGGATCGGCGCCGAGGCGATTCGGGAAATGCTGGCGGGGATGAACATACCGGGGCAGATCGATTCGCTCCGCGAGGAGTTGACGGCGACCAGTTCCGAGGCCAGGCGCAAGAAGATCGTCAAGAGGCTGCATACCCTGGAATCATTTCAGGAATCGGGGAACCGTCCCGAATGGATGATCCTGGAGGTGATTCCGGTGATCCCGCCCGAACTGCGACCGCTGGTTCCGCTGGATGGGGGGCGGTTTGCGACTTCCGATCTCAACGATCTTTACCGGCGGGTGATCAACCGCAACAACCGACTCAAAAGGTTGCACGAATTGCGCGCCCCCGACATCATCATCCGCAACGAGAAGCGTATGTTGCAGGAGAGCGTCGATGCCCTGTTCGACAATGGACGGCGTGGACGGGTGATCACCGGAACGAACAAGCGTCCCTTGAAGTCGCTGTCGGAGATGCTCAAGGGGAAGCAGGGGCGTTTTCGGTTGAATCTTCTGGGCAAGCGTGTCGATTATTCAGGGCGTTCGGTCATCGTGGTGGGGCCAGAATTGAAGTTGCATGAGTGCGGATTGCCGAAGAAAATGGCGCTCGAACTGTTCAAGCCCTTCATTTACAACCGGTTGGAGGAGAAGGGGTTGTCCACGACCATCAAGGCGGCCAAGCGGATGGTTGAGAAGGAACGGCCCGAGGTTTGGGATATTCTGGAAGAGGTCATCCGCGAGCATCCGGTTTTGTTGAACCGTGCGCCGACCTTGCATCGGCTGGGGATTCAGGCATTCGAGCCCAAGCTGATCGAGGGTAAGGCCATTCAACTGCATCCTCTGGTGTGTACCGCCTTCAACGCCGATTTCGACGGCGACCAGATGGCGGTGCATGTACCGTTGTCGGTGGAGGCGCAGATCGAGGCGCGGGTGTTGATGATGTCCACCAACAATATTCTGTCGCCCGCCAACGGCAAGCCGATCATCGTGCCGACGCAGGACATCATTCTCGGGTTGTATTACATGACCTCGGAAAGGATCAATGTTCGCGGGGAAGGGATGGTGTTTTCGTCGCCCCTGGAGGTGCGGCAGGCGTATGATTCCGGAGTGGTGGACCTGCATGCGCGGATTACGTGCCGTTATCGCGGCGAGCGGGTATCGGCGACGGTTGGCCGGATCCTGTTGACCGAGATTCTGCCGGCGCAGTTGCCGTTTTCCCGGATCAACCGCCTTCAGACCAAGAAGGATGTGGCGTCGCTGATTGATCAGGTGTACCGCCTGTGCGGCACCAAGGAAACGTGCATCTTTGCCGACCGGTTGATGAATGTCGGTTTTGCGATGGCCGCCAAGGCGGGAATATCGTTTGGCAAGGATGATCTGGTGATTCCCGAGTCGAAGAAGACGTTGGTGGATGAATCGCAGAACAAGGTCAAGGAGATCGAACAGCAGTATACCGACGGTCTGATTACCGAGGGGGAAAAGTACAACAAGGTTGTCGATATCTGGTCTCAGTGTACCGAGCGGGTTGCCGAGGAGATGATGCGTGCCATTTCATCGGAGGAGGTGAAGGACAAGAGTGGCAAGAGCGTGGAGCAACCCTCCTTCAACTCGATCTTCATGATGGCCAATTCGGGGGCGCGGGGTTCGGCGGCGCAGATGCGGCAGTTGGCGGGGATGCGTGGTCTGATGGCCAAACCCTCGGGAGAAATCATCGAAGCCCCGATCACGGCCAACTTTCGCGAGGGGTTGACGGTGTTGCAATACTTCATCTCGACCCATGGCGCGCGCAAGGGGCTGGCCGATACGGCGTTGAAGACGGCAAACTCGGGATATCTGACGCGACGTCTGGTGGACGTGGCCCAGGACTGCATCGTTCGGGAGATTAATTGCGGGACCGATGAAGGGTTGACTGCCTCGGCACTGCTGGAAGGCAATGATGTGGTCGAGTCTCTGGGTGATCGGATTTTGGGGCGGGTCCCGGTGGCGGACGTGGTCGATCCGGTGACGGATACCCTGATGGTCCGGGCGGGGGAGATCATGGATGAGGAGATTGTCGCCCGGATCGAGCAGTCGAACATCGAAACGGTCGTGATCCGTTCGCCATTGACCTGTCAGACCAAACGTGGCGTGTGCATCAAGTGCTACGGACGGGATCTGGCACGGGGGACGCCGGTTGCCATTGGCGAAGCGGTGGGGGTGATCGCCGCGCAATCGATCGGCGAACCGGGAACCCAGTTGACGATGAGAACGTTCCATATCGGTGGGACGGCCTCGCGGACGGTGGAGCAATCGACCATCGAGTCGGTCAAGGGGGGGGTGGTTCGTTACCATGGCCTGATCACGGTGGTGGACCGCAATGGACAGAACGTGGTGTTGTCGCGCAACGGTGAAATATCGATTCACGAGGTGCGTCATGTGGAAGAGGGGGGAAACGACGATCGTCGCGAGCATGGCCGGGAGCGTGAACGGTATCGGATCCCTTACGGATCACGGTTGACGGTGGCGGACGGGGGGGTGATCGAGGCGCGGCGAAAACTGGCCGAATGGGATCCCTTCGCGTCGCCGATCATCACCGAGATGGAAGGACAGGTGCGTTTTGGCGATCTTCAGGAAGGGGTGACCCTGCGCGAGGTGATGGACGAAACGACGGGATTGACGTCGCTGGAGGTCATGGAATGGAAGAGCCAGGGCCGCAAGACCGACATGAGACCGCGGATTGCCTTGATGAATCCGGAGACGGGGGAACCGTTGATTTCGGCCAATGGCATGGATGTGCAGTATTATCTGCCGGTCGGAGCGGTGATCGTTACGCGGGAGGGTGAACGTGTCAAGGCGGGAGACATTGTGGCCAAGATGCCGCGGCAGATTTCCAAGACGCGCGACATCACCGGCGGTCTGCCACGGGTGGTCGAATTGTTCGAGGCCCGCAAGCCCAAGGAATTCGCCATCATCTGCGAGAACGACGGTATTGTGACCTTTGGCAAGGACCTCAAGGGAAAACGCCGGATCGTCGTGACCCCGGAAGGGGGGGCGGCCAAGGAATATCTGATCCCGAAGGGGAAGCAACTCGCGGTCAACGATGGCGACTATGTTCGTCGCGGCGAACCGTTGATGGAAGGGGCGCTGGTACCCCAGGATATTCTGAAGGTATTGGGGTTGGAGGCGTTGTGCCGGTTCATGGTGAACGAGATTCAGGAAGTGTACCGGTTGCAGGGGGTGAAGATCAACGACAAGCACATCGAGGTGATTGTGCGGCAGATGTTGCAGAAGGTGTCGATCCGTTCGCCGGGCGACACAACCTTTGTCGCGGGAGAGGCTGTGGAACGGACGGCGTTCGACATTGAAAACCAGCGTGTCCGCAAGCGGGGCGGAAATCCGGCATCAGCGACGCCGTTGTTGCTGGGGATCACCAAGGCATCCTTGTCCACGCCATCGTTTATTTCCGCGGCGTCGTTCCAGGAGACGACCCGGGTTCTGACCGAGGCGACGATCTCGGGACGGGTGGATACGCTGACCGGACTGAAGGAGAACGTTATTGTCGGTCGGTTGGTCCCGGCAGGGACAGGCAAGGCCAAGGAGGTCCTGGCACGTGGGGCCATGATGGAGGAGACCGTGCTGTCGGTGACAGAGAATTGAAGAAATTTTCAGGTTTTTTAGGAAATCTTGTGACGAAGTGCTTGACACCTGGGAATTTAAGGTTAATATGAGGGGCTTTTCTGCCATAGGCTAAGTCTACGGAAGGTTCCGAGGGACCTTGGAGTGAATTGAGCAATGCCAACTTTCAACCAACTCGTCCGTCAAGGACGCAAGGCGATCAAGAAGAAAACCAACGTTCCGGCGATGGGTGCCTGTCCGCAGCGCCGCGGGGTGTGTACCCGGGTCTATACCACCACCCCCAAGAAACCGAACTCTGCCTTGCGCAAGGTGGCCCGCGTTCGCTTGACCAACGGCCATGAAGTGACGGTCTATATTCCGGGTGAAAGCCATAATCTCCAGGAACATTCGGTGGTTCTGGTCCGTGGCGGTCGTGTGAAGGATTTGCCGGGTGTACGGTACCACATCATCCGTGGCAGCCTGGACACGCAAGGGGTCCAGAATCGCCGGCAGGGACGGTCCAAATATGGTGCGAAGAGGCCAAAGTAGTCTCTTGGTTCGAGGTTTCAAGCCAAGATCAGGATGTAACGAGTTTGGCAATCCTGGTCTTTTTTTAATTTCAAGGAGTCGGTTGGTATGCCAAGGCGCCGCGAAGTGCCCAAACGCGAGGTCCTCGGAGACCCGGTGTATGGGGATACCCTGGTAACGAAATTCATGAACTGTTTGATGCGCGACGGTAAAAAAGCGTTGGCGGAACGTCTTTTTTACGGGGCGCTGAACGTCATCAAGACGAAGGGTCATGAAGATCCGATGCAGGTGTTCAAAAGTGCCGTGGACAACGTGCGGCCGATGGTTGAAGTCCGCTCCCGCCGTGTTGGTGGCGCGACCTATCAGGTACCGGTCGAGGTTCGTCCCAGCCGACGTCAGGCGTTGGCGATCCGCTGGCTGGTGACCTTTGCGCGGCAGAGGGGTGAAAAGACGATGAGGGAGCGCTTGGCGGCGGAATTGATGGATGCGGCCAACAATCGTGGCGCGACGATGAAGAAGAAGGACGATACCCATCGGATGGCCGAGGCCAACAAGGTGTTTGCCCACTATCGCTGGTGAGTTCCGCGGGAATGTGATTCAAAGGCGGTTTGGCTTGGCAGGCAGGTAGCGCTTACGCTCAAGATTCAGGGGAAGATCGTGGCTCGTGAAATACCACTGAACAGGGTTCGCAACATAGGCATCATGGCGCATATCGATGCGGGCAAGACGACCGTAACGGAGCGTATTCTGTATTATACAGGGAAGTCGCACAAACTTGGTGAAGTCCACGATGGGACTGCCACCATGGACTGGATGGAACAGGAGCAGGAACGGGGGATCACCATCACCTCTGCCGCCACGACCTGTTTTTGGCAGGAGCATCGGATCAATATCATCGATACCCCGGGGCATGTCGATTTTACGATCGAGGTGGAACGCTCATTGAGGGTTCTTGACGGGGCTGTCGCGGTTTTTTGTTCCGTAGGTGGGGTTCAGCCGCAATCGGAAACGGTCTGGCGCCAGGCGGACCGGTACAAGGTTCCCCGTTTGGCGTTCGTCAACAAGATGGATCGCCTTGGGGCCAATTTCAAGCGCGTCCTCAAGATGATGGAGGATCGGCTCAAGACAAAGCCTCTGCCATTGCAGTTGCCGATCGGCGAGGAAGAGAAATTTGTTGGCATGGTCGATCTGGTGACCCGGAAGGCGTTGATTTTCAAGGATGAGACGCTCGGGGCCAAGTATGAGGTGACGGAACCGCCGGCGGACATGATGGAAGAGGTGGAGATCTACCGCGAACGGCTTCTGGAAGGGGCACTGGAGACGGATGATGCCCTCATGGAGCGGTATCTTGAGGGGGAGGAGATCACGGAAGAGGAATTCCGTTCGTGCATTCGCAAAGGGGTTCTGTCGAGTGCCTTCGTCCCTGTGTTATGCGGGTCCGCCTTCAAGAACAAGGGGGTGCAGCCGTTGCTTGATGCGGTGGTTTCCTACTTTCCCGCGCCTGTGGATACGCCGCCTGTGGAAGGGGAACTGGCGAATTCCGGTGAGAAGGTGGAACGGCAACACGGAGACGGCGAGCCGTTTTCGGCACTTGCCTTCAAGATCATGTCCGATCCCTTTGTCGGATCGCTGACCTTTTTCCGGGTTTATTCGGGGATTCTCGAATCGGGTTCCTACGTATACAATTCGGGCAAGGACAAGAAGGAACGGATCGGACGGTTGATGTTGATGCACGCCAACAAGCGTGAGGACATCAAGGAGGTTCGTACCGGAGACATTGCGGCGGCGGTAGGGTTGAAGTATACCACGACAGGCGATACGCTGTGTACCGACAAGAATCCGATCATTCTGGAGCGGATGAAGTTTCCCGAACCCGTGATTGCGATTGCCATCGAACCGAAGACCAAGGCGGATCAGGAAAAGATGGGGATTGCCCTGGGGCGGCTCGCGATGGAAGACCCGTCTTTTCGTGTGGCAGTGGATCACGAGACCAATCAGACCATCATTTCCGGGATGGGCGAGTTGCATCTGGAAATTTTGGTGGACCGGATGCTGCGCGAGTTCAAGGTCGAGGCCAATGTCGGCAAGCCGCAGGTCGCCTATCGCGAGACCATTACCAAGTCGGTCGAGCAGGAAGGGCGGTTTGTCCGGCAATCTGGTGGACGTGGCCAGTTTGGCCATGTCTGGATCAAATTGGAACCTTTGGAGCCGGGGAAAGGGTTTGAGTTTGTCGATGCCATCAAAGGTGGTATTGTCCCCAGGGAATACATTCCGGCGGTGGAAAAGGGGATTGCCGAGGCGATGACCAGCGGCGTTCGCGCCGGGTATCCGATGGTTGATTTTCGGGCAACGTTGTTCGATGGCTCGTACCATGAGGTGGACTCGTCGGAAATGGCCTTCAAGGTTGCCGGCTCGATGGCGTTCAAGGATGGATGCCGCAAGGCGGTCCCGATTCTTCTGGAGCCGGTGATGTTTGTCGAGGTTGAAGTTCCCGAGGATTATATGGGTGATGTGATCGGCAACCTGAACTCACGTCGTGGGCAGATTCAGGGAATGGAAAGCGTTGCGGGGCATCAGGTGGTCTCGGCGATGGTTCCCTTGGCCAACATGTTTGGATATGCGACCGATTTGCGGTCGATGACTCAGGGACGGGCGACGTTCACCATGGAATTTCATCACTATGAGCAGGTTCCCGAAGGGATCGCCGATGAAATCGTGGCCAAGGTGAAAAGTTGAGGGGACGGCAATGGCCAAGGAAAAGTTTGAGCGCACCAAGCCTCATGTGAATATTGGCACGATTGGGCATGTGGATCATGGCAAGACGACGCTGACGGCGGCGATTACCAAGACACTGGCTCGAAAGGGTGGCGCACGGTTCATGGCCTATGATCAAATCGATTCGGCCCCCGAGGAGAAGGAACGGGGGATTACGATTTCGACGGCGCATGTTGAATATGAGACGGAAGCGCGGCATTACGCCCACGTCGATTGTCCGGGCCATGCCGATTATATCAAGAACATGATCACTGGCGCAGCGCAGATGGATGGTGCTATACTGGTTGTTTCCGCTGCCGATGGACCGATGCCGCAGACGAGAGAGCACATATTGCTGGCGCGTCAGGTTGGTGTTCCCGCACTGGTCGTCTATCTCAACAAGGTGGACCAGGTGGATGATCCGGAGCTGCTGGAATTGGTTGAACTGGAAGTACGGGAACTTTTGAGCCAATATGAGTTTCCCGGGGATGACATACCGATTGTCGCGGGGTCGGCATTGAAGGCCCTTGAAGAGGACGAGGGAGAGATGGGGCATGGCTCCATCGTGAAACTGCTGGAAGAAGTCGATGCCTACATTCCGCAGCCGGACCGTCCTCTGGATGGGAAGTTTTTGATGCCGATCGAGGATGTGTTTACGATTTCGGGTCGGGGCACGGTCGTGACGGGACGAATCGAGCGTGGTGTGATCAACGTCGGCGATTCGGTAGCGATTGTTGGTTTGCGGGAGACACAGAATACGACGTGTACCGGCGTGGAAATGTTTCGCAAGCTGCTGGATCAGGGGCAGGCGGGTGATAATGTCGGAGTGCTACTGCGCGGGACGAAACGGGAAGATGTGGAGCGGGGGCAGGTACTGGCTGCGCCGAATTCCATCACACCGCATACAAGGTTCAAGGCGGAGTGTTATATTCTGACGAAAGAGGAGGGTGGACGGCATACCCCGTTCTTCTCCAATTACAGGCCGCAGTTTTATTTCCGGACGACCGATGTTACGGGTGTTCTGGAACTTCCCAAGGATATCGAGATGGTGATGCCAGGGGACAACATTGCGCTTGAGGTGACGTTGATTGCCCCGATCGCCATGGAGAAGGGATTAAGGTTTGCCATCCGGGAAGGTGGACGGACGGTGGGAGCGGGAGTTGTGAGCGAGATTGTTCAATAGCTTTCGCGGTAATCGTGTCGATTCAGGAAACGATCGATTAAAGGTGCCAAAGATGGAAAACCAAAAGATACGAATCAGACTGAAGGCTTTTGACCATCGAATCCTGGATCAGTCCACGGGCGAGATTGTGCAAACGGCACGGCGGACGGGAGCGGAGATTCGTGGACCGATTCCGCTGCCGACAAAGATTAACCGTTATACGGTGCTGCGTTCACCGCATGTGGACAAGAAGTCGCGGGAGCAGTTTGAAATCCGCACCCACAAGCGTCTGATCGACATTGTCAATCCCACGCCGCAGACGGTGGATGCGTTGATGAAGCTTGATCTGGCGGCAGGGGTGAATGTCGAGATCAAATTGTGAGGCTGGCGAATCGACGTGGCGAAAGCGTTGATGAAGCGATGAATGACGGGAAGCGGGAAGAAAGGATGGACTCATGGCCCCGGGATTGATTGGCCGAAAAATTGGGATGACCCGTATTTTCACCGAGGAGGGGCTTTCCCAGCCGGTGACTTTGATCAAAGCTGGTCCGTGTCCAGTGGTTGCGATCAAGGATACGAGCAAGGACGGGTACAGTGCGGTTCAGGTTGGATTCGACGAAGTCAAGCCGTCGCGCCTGAGCAAGGCGGTTCGCGGAATATTTTCCAAGGCCAATGTTCCGGTCAAGAAGGTATTGCGGGAGTTTCGCGTTGACGATAGCGGAAGTTATTCGGTCGGTCAGACGCTGACGGTGGAACAGTTCACGGTGAATGGATATGTGGACGTGACGGGGACGAGTGTTGGAAAGGGATTTGCAGGTGTGATGAAGCGGTGGGGTTTTGCGGGAGGAAACGCGACCCATGGCGCCCACCGGATCCATCGCTCTCCGGGATCCATTGGCCAGAACCAGTCGCCGGGACGGGTTTTCAAGAACAAGAAGATGGCGGGGCATATGGGTCATGCGACGGTGACGATGCAAAACCTGAAGGTTGCCTCGGTGGATCCCGAGAACAATCTGATCGTGATCAAGGGCAGCATCCCGGGTGCAAAAGGATCGGTGGTTTTGATACGACCCGCCGCAAAGAAAACCTGAAATTGAGTTCAAACGCCGGGGCGGACGATGGAATTATCCCTTAAAGATACACAGAACAATCATTTGCGGACCATTGAAGTTTCCGAGTCCTTGTTTGGCCGCAAGGTCAGAAAGGATTTGCTGGCACGAATGGTCAATTATCAGTTGGCCAAACGGCGGTCAGGAACGGCGTCCACGAAGGGCCGTTCCGATGTGCGGGGTGGAGGACGGAAACCTTATCGTCAGAAGGGGACCGGGAATGCCAGACAGGGAACGATTCGGGCACCGCAATTTCGCACGGGTGGGATTGTATTTGGTCCGCTGCCGCGCAGTTATGCCCACAAGATGGACAAGAAGGAGCGGCGTCTGGCTCTGATGACGGCCCTGTCCGCCAAGCATGCGGCAGGGGAGATGGTCATCATTGAGCAAATGGCGTTGACGGAGATCAAAACCAAGGCGATCAAGGCGATTCTGGCGGCGTTGGATGCGGGGCAATCGGCGCTGATCGTGGTGGCGGAGGAGAATCGCAACGTCGAACTGTCGGCGCGGAATCTGCCTGGTGTCAAGGTGTTGCGCCTTGAGGGGATCAATACCTACGACCTGCTGGCGCATGAAAAACTCATCATTACCGAGGATGCCGTGAAAAGGCTGGAGGAGAGGCTGTCGTGAGCGATCCGTATACCCTGTACACCATCCTTGACGCTCCGAGGATTACCGAGAAGGCGACCCTGTGTCAGGAAAAGGACGACCAGGTGATCTTCAAGGTCCAGCGGAGCGCCAACAAGGCCGAGATCAAAGCGGCCGTGGAAAAGATGTTCGGCGTCAAGGTGATCGGAGTCCAGACGAGCAACGTCAAGGGCAAGATCAAGCGGTTCGGCAGGACCGTGGGGCGGCGGAAGGATTGGAAAAAAGCGGTTGTCCGGCTTGAAGCAGGGCAGGGGATCGATTTTTTCCAGAACAAATAAGTCGGATGCGAACATAGGATCGCCGGAGCACAGGTCATGGCATTGAGGACGTACAAACCGACATCGAATGGCAGGCGGGGCTTGGTCACGGTAGACTATTCGGAGCTTTCCACCGAGAAGCCCGAGAGCTCCCTGGTGCGCGGCATGGTCGGCAAGGGAGGGAGAAATTCCCAGGGACGGCTGACGGTTCGTTACCAGGGGGGTGGTCACAAGCGCCGTTATCGCATGGTTGATTTCAAGCGGAACAAGGCCGATGTGCCGGCCAAGGTTGCCCGTCTTGAATATGATCCCAACCGGACGGCGTTCATCGCTCTTTTGCACTATGCAGATGGGGAAAAGCGCTATATTCTGGCACCCCAGCGTCTGAAGGTGGGGGATGAGGTGGTTTCCGGCGGTCAGGTGGAGGTCAAACCGGGCAATGCCATGCCGCTTCGCGGCATGCCGATTGGCACCATCATCCACAATGTCGAGATGAAGCCCGGCAAAGGGGGGCAGATTGGTCGCTCGGCAGGAAACTCGATTCAACTCATGGGCAAGGAAGGTAAATATGCCCAGTTGAAACTTCCTTCGGGTGAAATGCGGATGGTGTTGCTGGACTGCATGGCGACCGTGGGGCTGGTATCCAATCCGGACCATGGGAACATCAAGATTGGCAAGGCGGGTCGCAAGCGGTGGATGGGGATACGTCCACACGTTCGCGGTGTTGCGATGAACCCTGTGGACCATCCGCATGGCGGCGGTGAAGGGCGGACCTCGGGCGGTCGTCATCCATGCACACCATGGGGCGTACCGACGAAGGGGAAGAAGACTCGAGGCAAAGGAAAGAACTCGGACCGTCTGATCATGAGGCGTCGCAAATAGTTTTTCAGTTGGCCAAGGCGTCAGGCCACTGAAAGTCGGAAATCATGGTAATTTGATCAAGGGGTGACAGGTGTCTCGGTCAATCAAGAAGGGTCCTTTTTTCGACGATTATCTGCTGAAGAAGGTGCAGCATCTCCGGAGCGACGGACGCAAGGAGATGATCAAAACCTGGTCACGCCGATCGACGATCATCCCGGATTTTGTGGGATTCACGTTTGGCGTTCACAACGGCAGAAAGTTTGTGCCGGTGCTGGTGACGGAGAACATGGTTGGCCACAAGTTTGGCGAGTTCAGTCCGACGCGCACCTATCATGGGCACACCGCCGACAAGAAGACAAGCCGGTAAGACGGACAGGTTGCGTGAAGGAGAGGCAATGGAAGCTGTAGCCAGAGCAAGGAACCTCAGGGTGGCCCCGACCCGTGTCCGCCTTGTGATTGATCAGATACGGGGCAAGGATGTGCAGTCGGCGATGAACGTCTTGGAGTTCTCGCGCAAGCGGATTGCCAAGGCGGTCAAGGAGGCATTGAAGTCGGCGATCGCCAACGCGGAGAATAATCATGGATTGGATGTGGATACGTTGTATGTGTCGCGTGTCCACGTCGATCAGGGACCGATGCTGAAACGGTTTCTCCCAAGGGCGCGGGGACGTGCGTCGCGGATACTGAAACGGACATCTCATCTGACGGTTGCGGTCAGCGAACGGGAATGACGCACGACCGGGACCAATCGACGAGATGATCATGCGGGGCCCATGGGGCCGCATTTGCTGGAGAGAAAGATAATGGGGCAAAAGGTTCATCCTACCGGATTCAGACTGGGTATTACGAAGACCTGGGACAATCGTTGGTATGCCGACAAAGAGTACGCTGCTCTGCTTCTGGAGGATGACAAACTCAGGACGTGGCTTAAAAAGCGTCTTGAGCATGCGAGTGTCTCCAAGATTGTGATCGAGCGGCCCGCGAAGAAAGCGCGGATCAACATACACTCGGCCCGTCCAGGCATTATCATCGGCAAGAAGGGGACCGACATCGAAAAGTTGAAGGAGGACCTGCGCAAGATTTCGAGCACCGAGGTCCAGATCAACATTGTCGAGGTTCGGAAACCAGAGGCGGAAGCGCAGTTGATCGCCGAGAATGTGGCCCAACAGTTGGTTCGACGTGTTGCGTTTCGGCGTGCGATGAAGCGTGCGGTGACCTCGGCAATGCGATTGGGGGCCCAGGGGATCAGGATCAACTGTTCGGGGCGGCTTGGTGGTGGAGAGATTGCACGGACCGAGTGGTATCGCGAGGGAAGGGTACCGCTGCATACCTTGCGCGCCGATATCGACTATGGTTTTGCCTCGGCACTGACGACCTACGGGATCATTGGGGTCAAGGTCTGGGTTTTCAAGGGTGAAGTGATCGAACGGGAGAAGTGATCGGACGAAGTGAAAAACGTGGCCCGGGGTCAGGCACAAAGCATCCGGCCACAACGGAAACCGGACCAGGAAAAGGTATTTTTCAATGCTGTTACAACCCAGAAAGACCAAATACAGGAAGGCCCACAAGGGAAGGGTTCATGGACTGGCCTATAAATGTTCGGAGTTGAACTTTGGACAGTATGGTCTTAAGGCCCTGACGGCAGGCCGTCTGACGGCACGGCAGATCGAGGCGGGTCGGCGGGCGATGACACGGCATATCAAGAGGGGCGGAAGAATCTGGATTCGAATGTTTCCCAACATTCCCGTCTCGAAGAAGCCAGCCGAGGTACGCCAGGGGAAAGGCAAGGGCAACCCGGAATTCTGGATTGCCCGGATCAAGGCGGGACGAATTCTCTATGAGATGGAAGGGGTGACCGAGGCGCTGGCTCTGGAGGCCATGTCCCGGGCTGCGGCCAAGCTGCCGGTTCCCACCAAATTTGTCGTTCGCGGGAGGATCAGCTGATGAAGGCATCCGAGTTGCGTCAACTGGGTCCTGAAGAGATTGGAAACAAGTTGCAGGGGCTGTACAAGGAAGCGTTCAATCTTCGCTTTCGCCATGCCACGGCACAATTGGAAAACTCTTCCGAAATCAAGAAAGTGCGTCGTAATATCGCCCGGATCAAAACAATCGTCGCCGAAACGAAACGGGCCGAGGTCAAGGAGAATTAGGCATGCCACCACGGGTTCTTCAGGGGGTTGTTGTCAGTGACAAGATGGACAAGACTGTCGTGGTCCTGGTGGAAAGGCGTGTACGGCATCCGTTATACGGCAAGATTGTGCGCCGCTCCAAGAAGTACAAGGCGCACGATCCAGAGAATAAATGTGCCATCGGGGACGTCGTCAGGATCCGTGAATGCCCGCCGGTGAGCAAGGACAAGCATTGGACGGTGATTGAGGAGGCGGTGGCATGATTCAAGTACAGACGATGCTGGACGTCGCCGACAATTCAGGCGCCAAGAAAGTCCAATGCATCAAGGTTCTGGGCGGATCGAAAAGGCGATATGCACGGGTGGGCGATGTCATCACCGTGGCGATCAAATCGGCGATCCCTCGCGGGAAGGTGCAAAAGGGAGAAGTTGCGCAGGCTGTGGTGGTGCGCACCAAGAAGGCGATCATTCGTGAGGATGGCAGCTATATCCGATTTGATACCAATGCCGCGGTGTTGATCAACAAGCAGGGTGAACCGATTGGGACACGCATTTTTGGTCCGGTGACGCGCGAACTGAGAAGCAAGAACTACATGAAAATCGTTTCCCTGGCACCCGAGGTTCTGTAGTGGATGCCGCTTGTCATGAAGGAATGAAGGTGAACATTGATGAAGAACCAATTCAAGACCCGATTGAAAAAGGGTGATCAGGTAATCGTCCTTACCGGAAAGGACAAGGGCAAGCGGGGGCAAATTCTTCAGGTTCTTCCAAAGAAGGAATCGGTCCTGGTCGAAAAGGTCAACATGATCAAGCGACACACCAAGGCGGACAAGACCAGTGGTGGAGGGATTGTCGAGAAGGAAGCCCCGATTCATTGTTCCAATGTTCAGTACTTCGATCCGATTGCCGGCAGGGGATCGGGAATCCGTATGAAGACCTTGGAAGATGGAAAGCGGATCCGGATTTCCAAAAAGTCGGGTGAAGCAGTCTAGGCTGGTTGACCAGCAGTTCGCGCTGAATGGCGCAAATTTTCGCCGGGAAAGTGAACCATGGCAAGGTTGAAGGAACATTACCAAAAGAAGGTTGTCGCTGCCCTGATCAAGGAGTTCGGCTACAAGAACCCCATGCAGGTTCCAAGGATCGAAAAGATTGTCCTGAACATGGGTGTTGGCGAGGCGATTGCCGATCGAAACGCTTTGAATGGAGCGGTGAGCGACATGACTGCCATCGCCGGGCAAAAGCCGGTGATCACCCATGCGAAGCGATCGGTCGCAGGTTTTAAACTTCGTGAGGGACAGCCGATCGGATGTCGGGTGACCCTGAGATCGGAACGGATGTACGAATTTCTCGACCGTCTGATCAACATGGCTCTGCCACGGGTTCGTGACTTCCGTGGCGTATCGGGAAAATCGTTCGATGGCAGGGGCAACTTTGCCATGGGGGTCAAGGAACAGATCATTTTTCCCGAGATTGATTATGACAAGGTGGATGCGGTACGGGGCATGGATGTCGTCATCGTGACCTCGGCAAAGACCGACGCGGAGGCGAAAGCTCTGCTTCGCGGATTCAACATGCCGTTTGTGAATTGACTGTTAGGAAGCAGAAGTCCCATGGCCAAGAAATCAATGGTGGAAAAGTGGAAACGCAAGCCCAAATTCGCGGTGCGGGCCTATAATCGGTGTGCCCGTTGCGGTCGGTCTCGCGGTTATTATCGGAAATTCTCATTGTGTCGCCTGTGCCTGAGGTCCATGGCATCGCGAGGGGAAGTGCCCGGAGTCATCAAGGCTTCCTGGTAGGATCTGCCTGTCGCCTTGACGTGCGTTTTTGTTTGGAACCATAATTAATTGCATTGGAGTGGCAATCGATGGGAATGACCGACCCAGTCAGTGATATGTTGACACGAATCCGTAATGCCCAGATGGCGGGCAAGAAGTTCGTGGATATACCCAGATCCCGGATCAAGGTCAGGATTGGCGAGATACTGGCTGCGGAGGGGTATGTTGGCGCAGTTGAGGAAATGGGGCCGGAAGGTGATGGACGGAGTTTTCGTCTTCTTCTCAAGTATCATCTTGGCAGGCCGGTGATCGAAGAGATCAAAAGAATCTCCCGCCCAGGTAGAAGGCACTATGTTCGTCATGATAAACTTCCGCGGGTCTATCAGGGACTCGGGGTGGCCATCGTATCGACCAGCAAAGGTGTCATGACCAGCAAGGAAGCGGGAAAGCAGGGGATCGGTGGTGAGCTCCTTTGTACCGTTTTTTGATGTAACGGAAGGATTCGATTGCGATGTCCAGAATTGGAAAGAAACCGGTACCGGTCCCCAATGGGGTTGAAGTGAAGATTTCGAATTGCAGTGTCGAGGTCAAGGGAAAACTTGGAACGTTGAAGCAGGACTTTTCTCCCTTGATTGAAATTCGACACGAGGGGGGTGAACTCTTGCTTAATCTTCGGGGCAAGGATAAAAAAGCGGACGCATTGTGGGGATTGACGCGATCGCTCCTCTTCAACATGGTTCGCGGTGTATCGGAAGGATTTACCAAGGTATTGGAGATTCAGGGGGTTGGCTATCGCGCTGCGGTTGGTGGAGGGGCGATTCAGCTGAGCCTTGGGTTTTCGCATCCGGTTGAAATGGCGCTTCCTGAGGGTGTCAACGCCAAGGTTGAAAAAAATACCGTGATCACCTTTACCGGCATTGACAAGCAGCAGCTTGGTCAGGTTTGCGCTGAAATACGGGAATTGCGCCCTCCTGAGCCGTACAAGGGTAAAGGGATCCGCTACCTTGGGGAACACATTCTTCGCAAGGAAGGCAAGAAAAAGTAATAACCTGAAGAGGGTACATCGATGGCAAAGGATCGGCATCAGGCCAGGTGGAAGCGTGGACGGAGAATTCGCAACAGGATCAGCCATGTTCGCAAGGACCGGTTCAGGTTGTCCGTGTTTCGCAGTTCGACAAATATCTACGCTCAGATCATTGATGACACCAAGGGTCAGACCTTGGTTGCCGCTTCGACTCTTGAGAAGGGTGTTCGTGAGGGGTTGAAGAGCAGTGGCAATATCGAGGCTGCAATCGCGGTGGGAAAAGTCCTTGCTGGAAAGGCGATGGAGGCCAACATCAAGCGGGTTGTGTTTGATCGCGGTGGGTATCTTTATCATGGAAGGGTCAAGGCGCTTGCGGATGCGGCAAGAGAAGCTGGCCTCGAATTTTAGGACATGCGGTCGCCCGTTGGGATTGCAATGGCCGGACCTGAGATGATCGCTTCAAGGAAAGTTTAGAAACAATGGCTTCTGGATTGCCTGGGATACTGTAATTGATTAGGAGAAAAAATGTCGAAACCCCGCCGGGCCTCAGCAGAGGAAAAAGTTGAGAACAGGCCAAGTGATGACCTGATTGAAAAGTTGGTCGCCATCAAACGGACTGCGAAGGTTGTGAAAGGCGGAAGCCGGTTTAATTTTTCCGCCATCGTGGTTGTCGGGGATGGAAATGGCAAGGTAGGGTATGGGCTGGGAAAAGCCAAGGAAGTTCCGGAGTCGATCCGCAAGGCGACGGAACAGGCGCGGAAAAATATGAAGAAGGTGGCGATCAAGGACGGTCGAACCCTGTTTCATGAAATTCAGGGGCGCTATGGTGCGGGTCGCGTTGTTGTCCGCCCGGCTGCCCAGGGGACTGGAATCATTGCCGGTGGGGCCATGAGGCCGATCTTTGAAGCGGTAGGGGTCACGGATGTCCTGGCCAAGTCGCTCGGGACTTCCAATCCACACAACTTGATTAAGGCGACCTTTGACGCTCTTGAGGCGATCAAGTCGCCGGCCATGATACTTGCCAAGCGTGGATTGTCTGGCGACGCACTGTAATGGAAAGGGGCTTCGGAGATGTCGGGTACCATCAAGGTTGAGAAAATCAGATCGGTCATTGGTCGGCCGGAGAAGCATCGGAGAATCATGCTGGCCCTGGGTTTGAGAAAGACTCATCACGTGGCGGAGCTGCCCGACAATCCTGCGGTTCGCGGTATGGTCGCCAAGGTGATCCATTTGGTTCGGGTGTTGGAAGAATAGAGGGTGTGAAAGAAGATGAAACTGAACGAACTTCCTCCCCGTCAGGCGGACCGGAAACAGGCCAAAAGGGTTGCCCGCGGCCTTGGGTGCGGCACAGGAAAGACAGCGGGCCGAGGCGTCAAGGGTCAGAAAGCGCGATCGGGAGGCTACCACAAGATCGGGTTTGAAGGAGGGCAAATGCCCCTTCAGCGCCGCCTGCCCAAAGGTGGATTCAAGAACCCCTTTCGCAAGGAGTACGCGATTATCAGTATTGGCGATCTTGAAGTTTTTTCCGCCAACGCTGAAATCAGGCTTGCCGATTTACAGGAAAAGGGGTTGGTTCGCAAGAAGATCGGTGATGGCATCAAGCTTCTGGCGGATGGTGAATTGACAAAGCCGGTACAGATCTTTGTTCACAAGGCTTCGAGGAGTGCCATTGAGAAGGTCGAGGGAATCGGTGGCAAGGTTCACTTCATTGGCGGTGAAACGGACAGGTAGTATCATTTAATGGCTACGACGGACGTTCAGTCACCATTTGCAGGACTTGCCAATCTGGGGCGGATTCCGGAATTGCGTAAACGGATTGTGTTTACGCTGGGCATGCTCATTGTTTATCGCATCGGCGCGCATGTTCCGACGCCCGGAATTGACCCGAATGCATTGGCTGTCTTCTTTTCGCAGCAACAGGGGACGTTGCTGGGAATGTTTAACATGTTTTCGGGTGGGGCTCTTTCCAGGTTGACTGTCTTCGCTCTTGGGATCATGCCCTATATTTCCGCCTCCATCATTCTCCAATTGATGACATCGGTGTTTCCAAAGCTGGAAGCGATCAAGAAGGAGGGGGAATCGGGTCGGAGGAAAATCAACCAGTATACCCGATATGGAACGGTCCTTCTGTCGATCTTTCAGGGGTTTGGGATTGCCTACGGGCTTGAGTCGATGCAGGCTGGCGGAATGAGCGTCGTTGTCGATCCAGGGTGGTCATTTCGCATGATGACCGTGATCACCTTGACGTCGGGGACTGCTTTTATCATGTGGGTCGGCGAGCAGATTACGTCTCGGGGTATTGGGAATGGGATTTCACTGATCATCTATGCTGGAATCGTGGCCAATCTGCCTATTGCTCTGGTGCAAACGCTTCAACTGGCTCGTACTGGTGATCTGCAACCGTTGTTCGTCCTTTTTTTGCTGGTCATGGCGGTTGCGGTGACGGCGTTCATCATCTTCATGGAGCGTGCTCAAAGGCGGATCACTGTTCAATATGCCAGGCGTCAGGTCAGTGGACGAAGGATGGTTGGTGGAGAGAGTTCGCACCTGCCGCTGAAGGTTAATACAGCAGGAGTGATCCCTCCGATTTTTGCAAGTTCGATTATCCTGTTTCCTGTGACTCTGGCGAACTTTGCGCCATGGGACCAGGTCAAGGTATTGGCTGGATATTTTTCGCCTGGGCAGATTCCATACATGCTTATGTATGCAGTCGCGATTTTGTTTTTTTCTTTTTTCTATACGGCGATTGTTTTCAATCCCGAGGAAACGGCGGATAACCTTAGGAAATATGGGGGGTTTGTTCCAGGGATTCGTCCGGGAGTCAAAACAGCGGAATACCTGGATACGATTTTGACGCGATTGACTCTGATTGGGGCCCTTTATATCGCTGCGGTTTGTCTGTTGCCTGAGCTGTTGATCGCCAATTACAATGTGCCGTTTTATTTTGGCGGCACATCCATGTTGATTGTCGTTGGCGTCACCATGGATACTGCGGCACAGATTCAGTCATTTTTGATCAGCCGGCAATATGAAGGGCTTATGAAAAAAGCCCGGATTCGTGGACGTCGCAATTGATATTGGAATGCCTTGGGCATGAGGCAAAACGGAGGAAGTCATGAAAGTCAGGGCGTCGGTCAAGAAGATTTGCAAGGATTGCAAGATGATCAAACGCAAGGGTGTTCAAAGGATCATTTGCACCAAAAGTCCCAAGCACAAGCAGCGCCAGGGCTGATACCATAATCATTTTTTGATGGAAAATCGTCTGGAGGTTACAAGGTGGCTCGTATCGCTGGTGTCAACATTCCTGTCAATAAACGGCTTGTCGTAGCCCTGACCTATATCTATGGGATCGGCAGAAATGCTGCCGAGGAGATCATGGGCAAGGCTGGGATTGACATGGCAACCCGGACCAAGGACCTTTCAGAGGCAGAGGTTGCAAGGATTCGTAGTGTGATTGACGAAGGGTATCAGGTCGAGGGTGACTTGCGTCGTCAGGTAGCGATGAACACCAAACGTCTTATGGATCTTGGGTGTTATCGTGGGCTGAGGCATCGGCGTGGACTTCCCGTCCGTGGTCAGAGGACCCACACGAACGCCCGTACAAGAAAGGGACCGCGCAAGGCCATTGCCGGCAAGGTTCGGTAGCATATATTGTTTTCAGTTTCCTGTTTTTCTTGTCATGGGAGATGAGCAGGGAACAGAAGATCTGTTTTTGAGACCGCAACACGATTGAGGCCAATCAAGAAGGAGATGACATGGCGAAAGGGCAGAAGACCAAGGGCAAGAAGAAGGAAAAGAAGAATATTGCTTCAGGCATTGCCTATATTCGGTCAACATTCAACAACACCCTTATCACCATTACGGACAGCGTGGGTAACGTGATCTCTTGGGGATCGGCTGGTTCTCAGGGATTCAAGGGGTCACGGAAGTCTACGCCGTTCGCCGCTCAAATGGCCGCTGAGGATGCCGGACGTCGCGCTCAAGAACATGGCATGAAAAATTTGGAAGTGCGGCTCAAGGGCCCTGGTTCAGGCCGAGAATCGGCACTCCGCGCTTTGGCAAGCATTGGGTTTGCCATATCATTGGTCCAGGATGTGACGCCCATCCCGCATAACGGGTGCAGACCGCCCAAACGCCGTCGTGTTTGATACACATTCAATGCTCTGAGCAGGGGAACAGGAAGAGACATGTCCCGATATTTCGGTTCCAAGTGCCGCATGTGCCGGCGCGAAAGCACAAAACTTTTCCTAAAAGGGGAAAAGTGCTTCTCCGATAAGTGTGCCATCGAAAAAAGAAACTATGCTCCTGGGATGCATGGGCAAAGGCGCAGAAAGATTTCCGATTACGGAATGCATCTCAGGGAGAAACAAAAGATTAAACGCGCCTATGGGCTGTTGGAATCGCAATTCCGAAACTATTTCATGAAAGCAGAGCGTATGAAGGGGGTTACGGGCGAAAACCTGCTGATTCTCCTTGAGCGCAGGTTGGATAACTGTGTTTACCGCCTGGGCTTTTCTGCGTCACGGTCGGAAGCACGGCAGATTGTCACGCATAAACAAATTGTGGTGAACGATAAGGTGGTCAACCTTCCCTCCTTTTTGGTTCGTCCTGGCGACAAGATTGAAGTTCGTGAAAAGGCCAAGACCCACTTACGCATCAAGGGGGCGGTCGAAACCTCTCACAAGTCACAATCGGTGCCATGGATGGAGGTTGATGCCGCGACACTGACTGGAAGGTTTGTATCTTATCCTGACCGGTCGGATCTCCCGGCGGAGTACAATGAAAACCTGATTGTCGAGCTGTATTCCAAATAAATAACCCGCTGGAGGCGCTGGATGTATCGGAATTGGACGGAGCTGATAAAGCCTCGGAAGGTGGAACTGGTCAGTGAAGGCGATGCACAACGCAAGGCGACCCTTGTCGCCGAGCCGCTTGAGCGTGGTTTTGGTACGACGCTTGGAAATGCCCTGCGGCGGGTACTTCTTTCTTCACTTCAGGGGGCGGCAGTCTCTTCGGTACGGATCGAAGGTGTTTTGCACGAGTTCTCAAGCATTCCTGGTGTCATGGAAGATGTCACCGAGATCATTCTTAATTTGAAGGAACTCGCGATCCGCGTCAACGGCTCTGGAACCAAGAGAATGAGGCTTTTCGCCGACAAGGAGGGAATTGTTACCGCGGGAATGATCGAAACGGGTGCCGATATTGATATTTTGAACCCGAAGCATCATATCGCAACTCTGAACAAGAGTGGCCGTCTGGATATGACCATGACGGTTACAACCGGGAAGGGGTATGTCCGGGCGGCACAGGGGGGCGATGATGATTCGCCTTCCCCTATTGGTGAAATTCCCATGGATTGTAGTTATAATCCAGTCAAAAAAGTTTCGTACAAGGTCGAGAATGCTCGTGTCGGGCAACAAACGGACCATGACAAGCTGATTATTGACATTGAAACCAATGGGGTCGTTTCGCCTGAGGATGCCTTGGCGCTGGCGGCCAAGATCTTGCAAGATCAGTTGAGCTTGTTTATCAATTTCGACGACGTTCCCATGCATGAAGCTGGTGACGCAGAGTCGGGACCAAGATGGAATCCTCATCTTTTCCGCAAGGTTGACGAGCTTGAATTGTCGGTGCGGTCCGCCAACTGTCTCAAAAACGATGACATTGTCTATATCGGGGATCTGGTCCAGAAAACCGAGGCCGAGATGCTCAAGACTCCTAATTTTGGCAGGAAATCCTTGAATGAAATCAAGGAAGTCTTGGAGGAAATGAATCTGAGTCTGGGGATGCATCTGGAGAACTGGCCACCAGAAAATATCGAGGAACTGGCCAAGCAGTTCGAAGAAGAAAATTTTTAGCCGGGGAACAGGTCCATGAGACATCGAAAGAGTGGCCGCAAACTGGGGCGTGAGACGAGTCATCGAAAGGCTATGATAAGCAATCTGGCGATCAGTCTGTTTCGGCATGAGCGTATCGAAACGACTGTGACCCGGGCCAAGGAGTTGCGGATATTTGCTGAACGGATGGTAACCCTTGGAAAAACGGGCAGTCTTCATGCCCGCCGGCGTGCTCTGGGATTTCTCAGGGACAAGGATGTCGTTCACAAGCTTTTTGCTGATATCGCTGTCAGAAACGCGAGCAGGAATGGTGGATATACGCGAATCATCAAGACCAGAAATCGATACGGAGACTGTGCTCCGATGTCATTTATCGAGTTGGTCGAGAAAGTTGCTGTGGCTCAAGATTCCTAGGGAAGACAACCACTTCCTCCAATCGACCGGCCATTGGCCGGTTTTTTTTTACCTGGGGATGGATTTGGAAGCATTGTGCTCGTCCTGGGAGTTCATTGGATGATTGAGGCGAAAGGGAATATTGAAGTGAAACGTGCTGCCACTTGAGCCATCGCTTTCCACCCAAAGGGTTCCGCCTGATTTTTCGACCAGGTGTTTGCATATGGAGAGTCCCAATCCGGTTCCGCACCAATGGGAGGCACTGGGCAGGAATGCGGTCTGAGACGATCCAAGAAAAATTGAACTTTGATTTTCTCTTGGAATGCCGATGCCGGTATCAATGACAATGAAATGGATTGGGAAATAATCTGGTCCGAGGTTGTGTTTTGTTCCCGGCGTTTTGATGATGACGGCGATGAACCCTGACTGGGTAAATTTGATTGCATTATGGATCAGATTTATCAATATTTGCCGCAGGCGTCGTGGGTCACCAAACAAGGTCGAAGGGAGTGGCTCCTCAAATTCTCTGGTCATAATCAATCCCTTGTCCCTTGCCGACCGTTCCATGATATCGAGAACCTCTTCAGTGATCTGGCGGACGTTGAATTGGACGATGTCCAAAGTAAGGCTGTTTGATTCGAGAAGTGAAAAATCGTCGATATTCTCGATCAGGACAAGCATGGCTTGTGTCGTATGTTGTACCTGGGCCAGGAAGTTTGATTCTTCGGAAAGATGGGACTTTTGGACATGGGTTTGCGCAGTTTCCAAGATTGAATTGAGAGGGGATCTCAAGTCGCGGCTTATGTTTGACAACAAAATCCCTCGCGCATGGTTGGCAAAATTGGTTTTTTCCTGAGTTTTCGAAAGGGTGTCGGTGTGGATATGGAGTTGTACCCAGTATCCTGAGAGGATGGTGAAAATCAGGAAACAGATGGCACCTGAGAAAAATTCTGGACTCAATCCTGGAGTGAATTCAGCGATGGGAGGGGCGGGAATGAACAGGGATGCCTGCATTGCGGTATAATGGAGTCCACAAATCGCTGCGGCCATGATCATGCCACTGGTAAGTTTTTGAAGAAGGATATTTTGTCCCTTTTGTTGGATCATTCGAGATGTGAAAATCAACGAAATGAAGGAAGTGAGAACGGCAACCAGAATTGAAAAAATGAAAATGTCTGGCATGTATCGAATTTCCGCCGGTAATCGCATGGCGGACATACCGATATAGTGCATGGTCCCGATTCCAGTGCCCATGATCACACCGGCAAGGAATAATTGTGGCCATGTGGCGGTTTTTTTGATTGCCAGTTGCAGGGCAAGAAATGAACTGGCGATGGCGGGAACGATTGAAATAAATGTTGTCATGAAGTCGTAAGAGATTCCGCATCTTAGATCATAGGCAAGTATTCCGATAAAGTGCATTGACCAGACTCCAATGCCCATGATCAGCGCTCCGACGCCAATCCAGATGACTCTGGAGGATGGTGAAGTTTCTTTTTGTGATCGCATCAGTTCGATGCGAATGGCAATATCGATTGCAGTCAATGAAGTGATGGCTGCGACTGCATAGGATAGAAGAACCAGGCGCCAGTCGTAATTTCCGCTGAGCACGTTGGCTGGCAAGGGGTCGGAGAGGAAAAATTCTGGATACATGATGTGGCTCGTCATGTGGAATCAAGGCAGCGTGTTTAACACAAGATGTGGTGTGTTAGCCTGTTGAATCTGTGAAGATGACATTGGGGTGTCGTCTTTCGAAAATAAATCCTCTTTTTGTTTGTAGACTTTACTATCATTCTTTGAGTAGAGTTGGCAAACTTTTTCATGAAATAAGGAAGAATTGACTCCATGGACCATAATGAGAAATTGGAACGTCTTTCCTGTACGGCTTTGAGAATGTTGGCCGTTGATGCCATTGAAAGGGCCCGATCTGGACATCCTGGGGTGGCTTTGGGTGCAGCGACGATGATGCATGTGTTGTGGGCAAGGGTTCTGAAACATGATCCCTGTGATCCCAGTTGGCTTGATCGTGATCGATTTGTGCTGGCGGTCGGTCATGCATCCATTCTGTTGTATGGGTTGTTGCATCTGTCAGGGTACAAACTTTCGTTGGATGAATTGATTCGGTTTCGACAATTGGGTTCGTTGACGCCAGGTCATCCTGAGCGTGGGGTGACTCCTGGGGTGGAAGTGACAACCGGTCCTTTGGGACAGGGATTGGGTATGGCGGTTGGGCTGGCGATGGCCGAAAAACGCCTGGCGCGAACATTCAACCAGGATGGTGTGGTTCCACTTGTGGATCATTTTACATATGTTTTGTTGTCTGATGGGGACATGATGGAAGGGGTGACCTATGAGGCGGCATCCCTGGCGGGTCACTTTAAACTGGGAAAATTGATTGCACTTTATGACGATAACAAAATATCGATTGAGGGTTCGACGGATTTGACGTTCAGCGAGGATATCGTGGGACGGTTTACCTCGATCGGTTGGCATACTGTGATCGTTAAAGATGGTGAATCAATGGTCGAAATTGAGAATGCACTTGGAAAAGCGCGTGCTGAATTGGATCGACCGAGTTTGGTGATCGTCAATACACATATTGGATATGGAAGCCCGAAGCAGGATTCCGCCGAGTGCCATGGCGCCCCTTTGGGACCGCAAGCAGCAGCGGCTACCCGTGGTTTTTTTGGCTGGCCGGAGGAACTTTTTCATGTTCCTGAGGAAGTGCGTCACTATTGGCAGGAGGTTGGCAAGCGCGGTAGACGGGAACGTGAGCGGTGGCAAATCCGCTTCACGGAGTGGCAACAGAAAAATCCCGTAGTGGGACGGCAATTTGTTGAACGGATGGAAATGAATCTTGGTCACACCTGGCGGGAACACCTGCTTGCCATGACTTTCGTAAAGGGTGATCATGCCACACGGGCGATTTCAGGAAAAATCTTGAATATGCTGGCAGGGCAGATTTCGGCATTGTGGGGAGGGGCCGCCGATCTGGGCTCTTCGGTTTGCACGGATTTGATCGATGAACCGGAACGGATCATTCATTTTGGGGTTCGAGAACATGCCATGGGGGCGATTACCAATGGTTTGGCGGCCCATGGTGGATTTCTCCCTTATTGTGGAACATTCCTTTCATTTTTCAACTATATGATTCCCGCCATTCGACTGGCGGCGATGATGCGTTTGCGTGTCGTTTACATTTTTACGCATGACAGTATCGCTGTCGGCGAGGATGGGCCGACGCATCAACCTGTGGAACATCTTGCGCAATTACGTGCGATTCCCGGATTGGTCTCCATTCGCCCCGGGGATGTCTGGGAGACACGTTCCGCTTGGCGTCTGGCTTTAGAGTTGCCCGGTCCTGTCGCATTGATTTTGACACGGCAGAAGGTTGAGTGGGTGGACGAGGAACCGGTATTCGTTGAACGCGGAGCCTATGTCCGCAGGGACTGTATTGGGGAACCCGAATTGATTTTGATCAGCAGCGGTAGTGAATTGGTCCTGGCCCAAAAATGTCATGCTCTATTGAATCAGGAGGGAATTCGGACAAGGTTGGTGTCGATGCCGTCGTGGGAATTGTTTGAACAACAAACGGAAGAATATCGAGAGGAAATCCTTCCATTCCGGGTGGAACGTCGTCTTGCCATCGAAGCGGCAACGCCCATGGGATGGCACCGGTGGGTTGGAATCAGGGGCAGGATCATTGGCGTGGAAGATTTTGGGGTTTCGGGTCCGTTTGAGGAAGTGATTGCAAGGTTTGGTTTCTCCATGCGAAACATCATGGAAGTCGCACGGTCAATGGTTGGGGGCATCGGGTGCCATGGTTGAATGGAAGGGATGGTCTTTCGTGGGCTGGCCGTGATGGATCATGGTGAGAAGGCTGAGATTTCACATCTGCTGTCGGTCTTGACCTGTCCAGGGAAAGGCTTGGCTGCGTTTCTGATGGTATTGGTCACGCAGGGGGCATTTCCTTGTGATATTTCCGATTCATAAGAAACTTCAAACTTTCGAAAGCTGAAATTTAATTGAGGAAATGGATCGGAGGGGAAACTTGATAAAGAAATACTCTTGACGTTGGATTGTTTTTCGTCATAGAAATTTCCACTTGACTCGCTGTTTTCATGAAAACCCGCTCTGCGACTTTCCGGAATGTTTTTCCGGTCGGTTGTGGTAGTCGAAGTCTTGACCAACTCCTGCAAGATTGGTGAATCATGCCCGTCATTAACGCGATCATTCCGGCACGAATGGCATCGACTCGGTTTCCTGGGAAACCGATGGAGAAGATTCTTGGGCTTAGCATGATCGAACATGTCCGACGCCGTGTCAGTCGCTGCAAAATATTTCACAAGGTCATTGTGGCAACCTGCGATGAGGTGATCATTGATGAAGTTACTCGTCATGGGGGAATTGCCGTGATGACCTCAGACAAACATGTCCGTTGCACGGAAAGGGTGGAAGAAGCGGCAAGGGACCTGACTGCGGAAATCGTGGTTAATGTCCAGGGGGATATGCCCTTGGTACTGCCTGAAATGTTGGAAAAATTGGTCGTTCCGCTTGTGGCTGATTCCAGGTTACTTTGCACGGATCTGATGGCGCCGATTCGTCTTCAATCGGAATTCCTTTCCCGAAACGTTGTCAAGGTGGTATGCAATCGGAGGGGTGATGCAATGTATTATTCTCGAAAGCCCATTCCTGATTCCGCTCATGGTGATGCTTCGTTCGGAACCCCTTTCAAGCAGCTTGGCGTGATCGCATTCCGGAACAACTTTCTGCAACAGTTTGTGAGACTTCCACCGACTCCACTGGAAATTGCTGAATCTGTTGATATGTTGCGCCCGTTGGAGCATGGTTTTCCGGTGCGAATGGTGACTACAGAGGAGATCGTTCTTGGAGTGGATGTTCCTGAAGATTTGATTCGTGCCGAAGTCTTGATGCAACAAGATCATCTGTTTGCTGAATATAGACATCATCATGACTAAAAAACTTGATGTCGCCATTATCGGTTATGGCAAAGTTGGGCGGATTCGTCGTCGATGCTCAGATGACCATCCTAATCTTAATTTGATCGCCCTTTGCGACCTGGGAGATCAATCTGAGAAGGAAATCCAGGGGGTATATTTTTCCAAGGATTGGCGAGAGATCGTAGCGCTTTGCCCTGATCTTGTCTTCGTGTGTACCACCAACGAGTCGATACCAGAAATCACGATTGAGGCGCTGAGACGAGGGATCAATGTCTTCTGCGAAAAACCTCCAGGTCGCACGGTAGTGGACGTGCAGCGGATGGCTGAGGCGGAAGCGAGTAGTCCTGGGGGGAAATTGTGTTTTGGCTTTAATCATCGTTACCACCAAGCGGTGTTGGATGCCAAGGCGTTGATCGATAAGGGACGGATGGGGGACATTCTTTGGATGCGTGGGGTATATGGCAAGGCGGGTGGACCCGCTTATGACCGCAACTGGCGGAATGATCCGGTTCGTTCCGGAGGCGGAATTCTGATTGATCAAGGGATTCACATGATTGATCTGCTTCATTTTTTTTGCGGAACGTTTCCTGAGGTCAAAAGCATGGTAGGACGGACCTATTGGAAGGTGCCGGTTGAGGACAATGCCATGGGGATCATGCGCAACGAATTGGGACAGATGGCCATGATCCACTCATCGGCCACGCAGTGGCGACACAAGTTTATCCTTGATGTCTGTCTGGAACGTGGATATCTGTCACTGGATGGAATTCTTTCCTCGACCATGACCTATGGCGCGGAGTCCTTGAAGGTAGCGCACTGCGTTTACGATTCAGAGGGTTATCCATTGCCGAATCCTCAGGAAGCCATCTATTATTACACCGAGGATCGTTCATGGGCGAAGGAGGTGGATTATTTTGTGCGATGTATCCTGGAATCCCGCCCGGTCGAAAATTGCAACTCAATCCATGCGCTTGCTGCCATGGAAGCGGTACATCGTATTTATTCCCAGGACAACGCAACATTCCAGTTATGAAGACGAAACGGGACAATGAACACAACGACAATCGATTCAATGGCGCGTCTTTCCGTCCAGTCCAACACCCTTGCCGATTTTTATTCCGGGTATGCTTCCTATCTGCATCAATGCCTTGATTCCGTGGATCTAGGGCAGTTGGAGGCAGTTGCGGACAGGTTTCTACAGGCGAGGGATGAGAAAAAAACCATCTATTTTGCTGGGAATGGGGGAAGTGCTTCAACTTCCTCTCATTTCTGCCAGGATCTCGCCGAGGTCGGGCGTAAAATTGGTGTGGAAGGTTTTCGAACTCTGAGTCTTACCGATAATGTTTCTTACATTACCGCAGCCGGCAATGATTATGGATATGAAAAGATCTTCGTCAATCAGATGATGTATCTCTTTGAACCGGGAGATGTCCTTGTGGTCATCTCGGCGAGTGGTAACAGCGGCAATGTGGTCGAGGCGGCACGCCTTGCGCGGGAAAAGGGGGGGACGGTCATTGCCTTGGTGGGGTTTGACGGCGGCAAATTGAGTGAAATCGCCGATCTTGTTCTCAAGGTGAAGACCAATAAGGGAGAATATGGACCGGTGGAGGATGCCCATCTGATCATTGATCATGTAATTACCGGGTATCTGACCATAAAGATGAAGGCGTGATAGAATGTCGAATCATAAGGTTCTCATAGGTACATCTTCGTTTGGCGCGACCAATCCCGCACCGCTGGACATGCTTCGGAATGCCGGGGTGAATTTTACGGTCAATCCCTTTGGCAGGAAGTTGACCAAGGAGGAATTGATTCATCTGTTGGCAGGGATGGATGGACTCATCGCCGGTCTTGAGACGGTTGATCGTGAGGTCTTGGAAGGTTCAACTCTTAAGGTTGTTTCTCGTTGTGGTTCGGGGATGTCCAATGTGGATATCGATGCTGCCAAGGGACTTGGAATTATGGTGTACGGTGTCCCCGATGGTCCAACGTTGGCGGTTGCGGAATTGACGGTCGGTTGTCTGATTACTCTAATCCGTCAGGTTGTTCCCATGGACCGATCCCTGCATCGAAACAAGTGGGACAAGCGGACTGGTCGGCAGTTACAGGGAATGAAGGTTTTGATCGTCGGATATGGGCGGATTGGAAGGACCACGAGTCGGCTTCTCAAGGCCTTGGGGGCTGAGGTGCAAGCCTTCGATCCTGGGATTGATGATGCGGAAGTTCCTTTGGTGACTGATTTCTCCAGGGCGTTGGCGGTAACTGACTGTGTGGTACTGCATCATAGCGGCGAGGCTGAAATTCTCGACCGCGAAGCCTTTGGAAAAATGAAAAAAGGGATGTTCGTCCTGAACGCTTCCCGGGGACAGGCGGTTAACGAAGCAGCGTTAATGGAATCACTTGACAACGGCACCGTTGCCGGAGCATGGCTGGACACATTTGTCCAGGAGCCCTATGACGGTCCACTTTCCCGTTATGAACAGGTAATATTAACTCCGCATATTGCGTCGTATACGCATGAAGGGCGGGTGCGGATGGAGTGCGAGACGGTTACAAATTTGCTGCGTGGGTTGCTGTAGCGATAAATGACCGTCTGAAACATGTTTATCGAAAGTTATCGACGACCTTCATTCCATCGCGGCAACCTGCATCCATGATTCGAAAATCGACACTATAGGCGATGAATCGGTGCCCCTCTTCGATACGTTGGCGTAGTTCGACAGGGTTGGGTTCAATGACATGAATTCCCCCGGGTTTACCCGCCGCCTTGCCTGCCGCCTGGATCCGTTCCAATACCGCCAGATACTGAGGATGGTCGAATTGGCCGGTGATTCCCATGGATCCGGTCAAGTCATAAGGACCTACGAAGTAGGCATCGACTCCGTCAACATCAAGGATTTCCCGCAAATTCTCAACCGCATCGATATGTTCGATCTGAACGATGACCACGGCATGGTCCTCCAACCATTCCCTATAGGGGTGGAAGCGGCAACCGTATCCTTGGGCTCTGGCAAGACCGACGCTTCGCTTTCCCCGGGGGGGATAGCGGACTGCTTGAACTGCGGCTTCGGATTCCTCGGCGCTTTTGACCATGGGGACGATGACGCCGTGGGCGCCGGCGTCCATGAGTCGTTTGATCTGGTTGGGATCATTGGATGTCAGCCGAACCAATGGGGTGACACCGCAAAGGTCGATGGTTCGGATCATTGCCTCCGCTGTTTCGAGATCGATCACACTGTGTTCCATGTCCAGAGCAAGCCAGTCGAATCCGGCTCGAGCCATAATTTCCGCATGAGCGGACAGAGGAAGGGATAGCCAGGAACCGACACTCAGAATTCCACCCTGAAGTTTTTCTTTCAGGTTCATTGATTTTCTCCGGCTTGGTGTGTTATCTGAAGGCTCTGGGATGGGGTCTGATTGATCACGGCGTGATCTTCTCTACGGATTTGGAAGACCTTCTCCTGTCATTTCTTCCCGGCACTATCGCCTTCCTTCAGGGCAAAGTCCAGGGATACAGCTTTCAAGATTCACGATTGTGGTCCTTGTATCTGTCTTTATCCCAGGTATTTGGAGTTCGGGACCAACTTTCATTCCAGCATTGAATATGTGAGGGAAGTGGTTTCAAATCTCAAAGACGCCGCAAACCTTGGGCGACACTCTTAAGGTCTGATGATTCCACAATTTTCTGGAAGGTGACTGAGCGTGAGATCCGCCATCAATCTTGAACATCTGGAATCGTCCAACCTGGGAGCTGACCGGTTGTATGGCGAGTATGTCGCACGCTTGGAAAGGGACATCTCCGATTTTTTTTCGGATCGATCCCGATTGCAGAATGTTGCCTGTCCAGGTTGCGGTGCCGGAGTGGCGCTGCCGGTCTATGAGAAGTTGGGTTTGACATATGAAAAATGCACCGCCTGCGGTTCCATTTTCGTCAATCCTCGTCCGCAGGCCGATTTTCTGGATATTTTCTATGAAAAATCATCCGCCTGTCGTTATTGGCGGTCGGAAGTTCAAAACCTTTCCGAAACTCACCTGAATCATTTGCATGGTCCCAACATTCAGTGGTTATCCGAGTTGGTCGATGAACGGTTCGATACAACACCGACCTTGTTGGACTATGGCAGCAGTTCGCCCTATTTTCTTGCCCGACTTGTGGCAACCTTTACCTCGTCAGAGATCATCTCATTCAGACCGCAACTCTACGAGTGTCAGGGATTGTCTCCCAAGGGTATTCATTTTTGGTCTTCATGGGAAGATTTGTCAACGAAGGCGGATATTATTTCCGCCTTTCATTCCGTAGAACGGATGGTTGATTGCGGGAAGTTTATGCAGTGGGCGGGGAAGAACTGTCGCAAGGACGGTTTTCTGCTATTGACAACGACAACATGCAGCGGATTTGAATATCAGGTACTTGGAAAGTACGCTTCCACGCTCAATCCAATCAACCGGATGAATCTTCTCTCCCTGGAGGCGTTGACGGGTCTCATTGTCGGGGCGGGGTTCGAAATTGTCGAATTGAGTACCCCGGGTCGTCTTGATGTCGAAATTGTCCGTACCACCCTGGACCGGATGGGCGACGGAATCATCGAACCGTTTTGGGAATATCTGTTTCGCCATCGCGACGAACATACCTGGAACAACCTGCAAACATTTCTACAGATGAACCGGTTAAGCTCTTATGTCCGGATCGCGGCCATCAGGAAGTGATTCCTGTCATCGTGGGGAGTGGTGCAGGATCGCCTCTACCCGGGCAATGTCTTCCGGGTGATCGACGCCGATCGATCCGGCCTGGACCGGGACGCAGGCAATGCGTTGGCCGTATTCCAGAAAGCGAATCAGTTCAAGGCTTTCGGCCCGCTCGACCGGGCCACGGGGCCATGTTGCGAATCGAAGGAGCGCCTGGCGGGTGAAGGCATGCAATCCGACGTGCAGGTTGCGTTGGAACGGTTCACTGAAACTCATCGGGATGGGAAGGCGGGAAAAGGCGAGGACACAACGGTCCAGGGTCGGGACCAACTGGACCGAGGATGGGGAGGACTCCTGCTCGGGGGTGGTCCCTTCGATGTAGCCTGTCGCCACCTCGATTCCTTTTTCCCGTGCCGCCAGGAGGCAATGGACCACGGCATCGATCGATCTGGGATCGATGATCGGTTCGTCGCCCTGGACATTGACCAGAATGTCGGCAGGATGCCGGCTGGCCACCTCCGCCAGGCGATCGGTTCCCGTCTGATGGGCGGGCGAGGTCATCTCGCAGGCCATGTCGTGGTCGCGGCAGACTGCGGCGATGCGTTCATCATCGGTGGCAATGACGGTCCGATGGATCAAGGTCGCCCGGGATACCTGGCGCCAGACGCGGACAATCATCGGAACCCCCGCGATCAGGGCCAGGGGTTTTCCGGGAAAACGGTGCGATTGCCAACGGGCGGGAATGATTGCCATCACATCCTTGCCGTGAAACATTGAAGATCCTTCCTTCTGACGCAGAAAAGCCGCAAACAGCAAACGATAATTCTTTCTCATGGCAACCATCGACGAACGACTCCAAGGGCTCGCATCCGTCCGATCGTGAGTTTATGGACAGGGAATCTTCTTTTCCAGGAAAAAAACTGTCGCCAAATCGATGAAAGGGGTCGGTGACCACGAGAAGGTTTGGCGAAAAAAAACGATGCGACGTGCGGTGCGATCAAACAAGTTTCCTTCCGTTCATCGGATGGCATGGACAGTTGCACGGGATTTGTTTAACATTTCCTGGTCGATTATCGAAACGAAAGGATTGCGTTTTCTTTGTGGAGCGGGTTATGTCTGGACATAGTAAATGGGCGAACATCAAACATCGCAAGGGGGCGCAGGATGCCAAAAGAGGCAAGATTTTCACCAAGTTGATCCGCGAGATCACCGTATCCGCCCGCATGGGGGGCGGCGATCAAAATTCCAATCCCCGTTTGCGTGCCGCTTTGCTCGCGGCCCGAGGACAGAATATGTCCAAGGATACCATGGAAAAGGCCATAAAGCGGGGGATCGGCGAAATGGATGGGGCCGAATATCAGGAGGTGCGATTCGAAGGCTATGGTCCCGGGGGGGTGGCGGTCATCGTCGATACCCTGACCGATAACAACAATCGCACGGTTGCCGATGTTCGGCATATTTTCAGTCGCTATGGTGGTAACCTGGGAACATCGGGGTGTGTTTCCTACATGTTCGATCGCCGGGGGCAAATCCTGTTTTCCGGGTTCGACGAAGATCGGCTGATGGAAGCAGCCCTGGAGTCGGGGGCGTTGGATGTGGTGGTCGATGGGGACACCTGCGAAGTGATCACCGAACCGGATGATCTGGAAATGATTCGCGAAGCGCTGGTGGCCCGGAATGTGGGAACGGTACACGAGTCCGGAGTGGTCATGCGTCCCCAGAATACGATCACCCTCGACGAGAAAAATGCCCAGTCGATGGTGAAAATGATGGATCGCCTGGAAGACAATGACGATGTGCAACGGGTTTCGGCCAACTTTGATATTCCCGATGAGATCATGGAACGATTGGCGGTCGATTGAAACAGGAACTGCGCGTATTGGGTATCGATCCGGGATTGTCGGCAACCGGATGGGGGGTCGTGGCGTCGAACGGCAACAGTTTTCGCGCCGTGGCCCATGGGGCCATCCGTTCCCGAACCGACCGATCGTTGCCGGAGCGGCTGGATGAAATTTTTACCGGACTGTCTCTGGTGATCGCGCAACATCGTCCGCAACTGGCGGTGGTGGAGGAGATCTTCGTCGCCCGCAATCCTGCGAGCGCCCTTAAACTGGGGCACGCCCGAGGTGTCGCCATTGCTGCCGCGTGTCATGGTGGACTGTCGGTTTTCGAGTATTCCGCCCTTCAGGTCAAGAAGGCGGTCGTCGGCTATGGTCGGGCGGAAAAGCATCAGGTTCAGGAGATGGTTCGCATGCTGCTCGCGATGCCAAAACAGGCGCCAATGGATGCCGCCGATGCCTTGGCGGCGGCGGTTTGCCATTTGAATCAGGCGCCGTTATTGCGTCTGACAGGGCAGAGGGCCTCATGATCGCCCATTTGCAGGGAATCGTCCTGGAGAAGCGTCCCGAAGAGACGGTGATCGACGTCCATGGCGTAGGGTATCGGGTGCTGATTTCCCTGCATACGTTCGAGCAATTGCCCGAACCAGGGGCCTCCTGTCGTCTGCTGATCCACACCCTGGTCCGGGAAGATGCCTTCCATCTGTATGGATTCACACGCGACGATGAACGGAATCTCTTTAAACATCTGAACAATGTCAACGGGATCGGTCCGCGGCTGGCGCTGGCGGTCCTGTCAGCCATGTCGCCACGATCCCTGGTGACCGCGATCGTGACCGAGGATGTCTCTTCACTGGTCCGGATTCCCGGAATCGGCAAGAAGATTGCCCAGAGAATCGTCATCGAACTCAAGGAGCGACTGGCGCCGCTGGCGGGGGTGCCCGACGAAAACAGGGATGAAACTGAAAAAGAAAACGCGGATCGATCGGGCGAGCCTCGGGAAAAAGAATTGGCAGGGCGGCAGGCTTTGTTGTCGGCGCTGCTCAATCTGGGGTACCGGCGTGCCGACGCGGATCGGGCCATCCAGGAGCTGCCTCCCGAAGCGTGGACCGACTTTTCCCTGGGATTGCGCTCTGCCCTCAAGGTGCTGACTCGATGATCGAGGATTTCCCGGATCGCCTTGTGGCCGCCGCTTCGTCGCCGGAGGAAGGGGCGGGCGAGGGGTCCATTCGTCCGTTGCGGCTGGATGAATTTATCGGTCAGGGGCGATTGAAGGCCAATCTGCTCGTATTTCTCCACGCAGCCCGCGGACGCGGCGAACCTTTGGATCATCTGTTGCTTCATGGTCCTCCAGGATTGGGCAAGACAACCCTGGCCCGCATCATCGCCTCCGAAATGGCGGTCAATCTGCGGGCCACCTCGGGGCCGGTCATCGAAAAGGCGGGCGATCTGGCCGCTCTGCTGACAAATCTGGAGCGGGGTGATGTCCTTTTCATTGACGAAATACATCGTTTGAGTCCAATGATCGAGGAGATCCTTTATCCCGCGATGGAAGACGGTCAACTGGATATCATGATCGGCGAAGGACCTTCGGCCCGTTCGGTCCGGATCGACCTTTCCCCTTTTACCCTGGTGGGGGCGACGACCCGGGCAGGTATGTTGACCAGCCCCTTGCGCGATCGCTTTGGCATCCTGGCCCGGCTCGAATTCTATTCTCCCGATGATCTGGTGACCATCATTCGCCGTTCCAGCGACGTTCTACGGATTGGTATCGTGGAATCGGGCGCCTGGGAGATCGCACGACGCTCCAGAGGGACCCCTCGGATTGCCAACCGCCTGCTGCGCCGGGTGCGGGATTTCGCCGAAGTCCTGGGAAAGAGGACGATCGATCAGGAGGTCGCCGACATGGCCCTGGGTCACCTTGAAGTCGATGCCTTGGGCCTGGATGGGATGGATCGGCGTCTGCTCGCGACCATCATCGACAAGTTCAGTGGTGGACCGGTAGGATTGGATACCCTATCCGCCGCCATCGGCGAAACCCGGGATACCATCGAGGATATTATCGAACCCTATCTGCTGCAACAGGGTTTTCTGGATCGAACCCCACGAGGTCGCCGGGCAACCTTGGCGGCATGCAACCATCTGGGACGTCCGTTCCCGCAACGAATGGGATGATCGTCACATGCCGCCTGTATTCGAATGGCCCGTGCGGGTCTATTATGAGGATACCGATTCGGGAGGCGTGGTCTACCATTCGGTGTACCTCAATTTCATGGAACGGGCCCGAACCGAATGGTTGCGCAGCCTTGGATTCGACCAGTCCCGTTTGGCCCGGGAGCGTGGGCTCGTGTTTGCCGTCAGTCGTCTGAGCGTTCATTTTCTTGCCCCGGCCCGGATGGATGATTTGCTCTTGATTACATTAACACTGGCCAAAAGGGGTGGGGCGAGCTTAAACTTGCAGCAGAGGATCGTGCATCAATCAATGCATCGTCCCTTGATTCAGGCCGAGGTCAGGATTGGTCTGCTCGACCGGGCCTTCAAGCCGGTCCGGTTGCCAAACGACCTGGTCGAGGTTCTGGAAAAATTGGATCGGTAGGGCCTGCGGCGGAAAAATCGTCTTGATGATGCAAGGAAGGGCTTGCGATGGCCTCCCGGATTCTGGTCCATGAGCGTAATCTGTGTGAACATTTCCCGGTATCGGCGGGGGATGAAGTGGCTTGGCTTTTCCTTTCTGGATCCATTCGTAACGAGGACAGTGACCACACATGAATGAAACGATCGCCTCGCATGGCATTTTGGACCTGGTCTCCCAGGCGGGACCGGTTGTAAAGCTGGTGATGCTGATGCTGATGATGTCCTCGGTAGTCTCCTGGGCCATCATTTTCGACAAATGGCGCCGGTTTCGCAGGATCGCCCGTGACTCGGAATCCTTCGAGGAACGGTTCTGGAGTGGCGGCAGCGTTGGCAAACTGTATCAGACCGCGGGCGACGAATGGCCGGGAAGTCCCATGGTGGCGGTATTTTTGGCGGGATTTCGCGAATGGAAACGCTGGGAAGGGGGGGGGACGCCCGCTCGGGACCCGGAGGTGGGTGATCTCTTGACGAATGTCCGAAGGTCCATGACCGTCACGCTCAATCGGGAACTGGACAATATCGGGCACGGATTGACTTTCCTGGCGACGGTCGGATCGACCAGTCCGTTCATTGGTCTGTTCGGAACGGTCTGGGGAATCATGAATTCCTTTCGCGGACTGGCGGGGGCCAAGACCACGACCCTGACCATGGTGGCCCCAGGCATCGCCGAGGCGTTGATCGCCACGGCGATGGGACTGGTGGCGGCCATTCCCGCGGTGATCGCCTACAACAAATATGCCGCCGATCTGCGTCGTCTGCATCAGAGCATGGATAATTTCGGCGCCGAATTTTTGAACATTCTCGAACGCCAGGCGGCCCGGCGCGTGGGGAGGACGACGTCATGAGCATGGGGGTCAATCTGAACGGGGGGCGGGACGGCCTGTCGGCGATGAGTGACATCAACGTCACGCCGATGGTCGATATCATGCTGGTGTTGCTGATCATCTTCATGGTGACCGCGCCGCTTATGACCCAGGGGGTCGAAGTCGATCTGCCGAAGGAGGATTCCCAGGCAATCTCTACCGATACCGAACCCCTGGTCATCTCGGTTCGCTCCGATGGGAGCACTTATATCGAGGAACGGGCCATCGATCTTGACGAACTGGGCGAGAAGGTGCGGGGCATCCGTCTGGCCAATCCCAAGCTGCCGGTGTATGTCCGTGGGGACAAGGCGGCTGACTATGGTTTCGTGATCCGAGTCATGACCGCGCTGCAACGGTCGGGGGTTGACAAGGTAGGGCTGATCACGGAATTGCCCGATACGTTATGATGTCGAGCAGAACCCCTCTGATCTGGTCGGTCGTTCTTCATCTGACCCTGGTGATGGCGGCCTATTTCCTGCCCATGGCCAGTTTCGAACCAGCCAAGCCTCCTGTTCTGGCGGTGAATCTGATTCAATTGCCAACCGAGCTTTCTTCCAGGACGGGCCAGACGCTACCCAGGCAACAACCGCCCCAGGCGCGGGCGGCCCCTGTTTTGCCTCCGGCAAAGGAACCGCCTCCTCCATCCCCACCCAAACAGTCTTTGCCGGAACCTCGGCCTCCGGAGGTCGTCAAGCCGGTCGAAAAGCCGCGTCCGAAACCGGAACCCAAGCCGGAACCCAAGCCGGAACCCAAGCCCGAACCCAAACCGGAACCCAAGCCGGAACCCAAGCCCGAACCCAAACCGGAACCCAAGCCGGAACCCAAGCCGGAACCCAAGCCGGAACCCAAACCGGAGCGCAAACCGGAGCCCAAACCCGAAAAAGTACCCGAACCTGTGAAGGAGGTTCCAAAGGAAAAGCCCAAGGCGGTCGAACCCGAACCCAAGCCCATGGTCAAAGCCAAGCCGGTTGTTGAACCGGGGCCGAAGAAGAAGCCACCGGACAAGGTGGAGAAGACCGACAAGGTGGATAAGGCCGAGACGGCGGAAAAGCCCGAAAAGACCGAAGCCAAGGGACCTGCAAAAGCGGAGGAGACCAAAAAGGCCGAAGTTGCGGCGGGGAACGACAAGAAAAAGCCTGCTCTTGATTTTTCCAAGGCGATTGCCAAATATCAGGACAAGGTGGAGAAGGAGGACAAGGGGGATCGGGAAGCCAGCGAAGGAGCGGAGGATGCATCGCCGACGGTTTCGCCGACGGTTCTGGCGATGTGGCAACGCAACATCACCATGACGGTTCGCAACAACTGGAGCAAACCGAATGGATTGATCAACGAAACGCAATTGGAGGTGCGGGTGCGGGTGCGGGTGGGACCGGACGGATCGTTGCAGGATGCCCAGGTGGAGCATTCGTCGGGGAACAAGGGGTTTGATGGTTCGGTGTTGCGTGCGATCTGGAAGACGAGGGTCGTTGATCCTCCGCCAGCAGGTTGCGATGAATGTCGGGAGTTGGAATTTTCCTTCAAACCGGTGGATTAGGGGCGGATGGCACAGGAGCAGGAGAAGCGGTTGGGGGACTTTCGAAAACTGGAACAAGCCCGGTTGTGTACCCATTGTGGGTTTTGTCTTCCGGTTTGTCCCACCTACCGCGCCCATAACGAGGAAATGCAATCACCTCGGGGTCGGGTATCGGTGATTCTTGCCTTCATGAACGGTTTGATGACGAAGGAGGAAGCGGGACAGACGCTCTCTTTTTGTCTTTCATGCCGGGCCTGTCATGCCGCCTGCCCGGCGGGTGTGCGGGTGGGAAAACTGGTGATGCTTGCCCGTTCCCTGATGTCGGTATCGAAACCATGGCGGACGCGATTGTTTCACGGAATTACCGATCGTGCGTGGCTTTCCCGTCCCGTGGCCTGGATGGTGCGGTGGTATCAAGGGTCGATGGTGCGCAAGGTATTGCATCGCTGGCCATCGGGGGGGGGGCATCGGTGGGACCGGTTGATTCCCACATATCGGGAATCGTTCCGGGGATGTAGGCCGTCGGGAATGAAAGGGATGAAGGGAGACCGTTTTTCCGTGATTCACGGGTGGGTCACCGGGGAAAAACCGTTGCGGGCGGCGTTGTTGTGTGGCTGCATGGGGCGTATGTTTTATCCTGGGGTGGCGACATCGACCGCTTCTCTGTTGGCGCGGTTGGGGGTGCGGGTCGAATTTCTGGAAGGTTTTGGCTGCTGTGGCGCCCCGCATCGGGAAGGGGGAGACCGCAAGCGTTTTCTCAAGCAGGCAAAAAAGGTATTGGACCGGTTTCGTCCTGTGGCGGATCGGGTCGATGTGGTTTTGTGTGATTCGGCGGCATGCAGGGTGACGGTTGGTGGTTACGCCCGGGCCTTGGCGCACGATGCCGAATATGAACTTCTGGCGCGGCGGTTTGTCGAAAAAGTGATCGATTTTTCCGACCTGATTGCCAATCGTTGTCTTGATCCCGAGACCTTTTTCGCGGAAAAAATTGCAAAAAGGGTGGTATTCATGGATCATTGTCAGACGCGCAATTCCCTGGGGGTGATGGATCGACCCCGGCAACTGCTCGATGCCGTTGCGGGTGACCGGGTGGAATTGTCCGGGGGCGGGGCATGTTGCGGCGCCGGGGGGGACACCCTGCTGTCGCATCCGCGGCATTGCGAACCGATTCGCGATGGCAGAATCAATGCAATCATGGCCAGTGGCGCCAGTATCGTCACCGGAACCAATCCAGGCTGCCTGCTGAATGTGGAAGCGGGATTCGCGGCGGCGCGTCATCCGATCGTTGTCCGGCATCTGGCGGAACTTTTGTGGGAATCGTGTGCCGGTGAGGGGAGGACGGTGGATCGATGAAAAAAGGTAACGGTCCAGGGCCCCCAGGACCGTTACACATGGGGGTTCACGGGTCTGTCATCGGGATCTGGATTGATTTGGGAACAAGCATATTTCAATATTCAATAAACCAACACCTGACCTCAGTTCATAAGGGAGTAGGCCATGAATAAAACGAAATGGATGGCAATCATGTCTTCGATGATTGTCGGAATCTTTGGTGTTTTTCTCATGCTTGCCGAGGAGTCCGAAGCCAAACGGATGGGTGGTGGCAGTTCCATCGGCGCTCGCGGGTCCAAGGGGTTTTCCGCACCGCAACCGGCGGCGCCGCGCAGTGGAATGAATCAATCCTCGTCCTCTTTTTCAACCACCCGTCCCGGCGCCGCGGCAACCGGGGGCATGTTTGGCGGCATGGGTTCCGGTCTTCTTGGCGGGATCGGCGGATTCATGCTTGGTGGTTTCCTGGGCTCGATGCTTTTTGGTGGCGCGGGTGCGGGTATGGGGACCGGCGGTGGCATCGGCTTGTTGGAAATCCTGCTGATCGGCGGGCTTTTGTGGTTTGCCATTCGCTGGTTCAAACGGCAGCGCAGCCTGGCTCCGGCGGGCGGGGTGGACCTGCAACGCGGCGGCGAGGGGGTCTTGCGGAGTGGCCATGACCTGTCACGGCACGCCCGCTCCAATGACGGGATGAATTCCGAGGTGGTGCGCGGCGGTCAGGGGTTGCCGCAAACGTTCGACATCGGTGGGGCATCCCAGGAAGTGGACGCGGTTTCCCAGGGGCTGCAACACATCGCCTCCATGGATCCTGGCTTCGATGAAGGGCGGTTCCTCAATGGCGCCCGGATCGCCTTTCAACAAATGCAAAAATCATGGTGCGAGGGTAACCTGGACAGTCTGCGTCCCCTGCTGACTCAGGCGATGTTCGAACGGATCCAGGGTGATCTTCAGGCGCGTCAGAATGCGGCGCTCAACGATGTCATCGAGAACATTCAATTCCAGAAGGCTCAAATCAGTGAGGCGTGGCAGGAATCGGGGGAAGACTGGATCACGGTTCATCTCCTGGTCTCCATGATCGAATATTCCACCGACAGTCGCGGGACGGTGGTTGAGGGCAATCGTTCGCTTCCTGTGACAATCGAGGAATTCTGGACCTTTACCCGTCCTGTGGGTTCGAAGAATCCCAATTGGGCTTTGGCTGCCATCCAGCAACCGGGGCAGGGGGGGGAGGAGAATTGAGTCCAAGGAAGGGGTTGGATCCTTCCTGGGGACTGTAACATCGGAGGCCACGCTCGATGGTTGTGTTGGATGGGATGGATGCCGGTTTTCAAAGGCGATGTCCCGGGGGGCGGGATGTTATTGAAGGGGTGAATCATGGGGGAAGGAAGCGTGTTGTTTCCAGGATGGAGGGTTTTGTGTGCCATGGTGTGTGGGCTGATGTTGGCCTCGTGTCAGCCGCCACCGGATGTTTCTCCCATCGAACCGGCGGCCCCCGAGCTGCCGGCTGAAGTCAAACCATCCAGCGAAACAAGCCTGAGACCTGCTTCATGGGACGAGGTTCGTTCCGTGTTCGATCGTGATGGTCAACGAAATTCCTGGGCCGATGCGCTGGAACAAAGTGTGGTTTATTACCAACGATTGCCGCCAACGGCACCGGTACGATTTGGACCTCGGGTGGTCGAGGCGGGACGGATGCTCGTGGCGCTGCGGAAACTGGCCGATGCGGCCCGGACGGCGAACCGCGACTCTTTTGAACGGATACTGACGGACGAATATGAAATTTTTCGTTCGGTGGGATCCGACTCCGCCGGCAATGTCCTGGTGACTGCTTATTATGAACCCTTGTTACGGGGATGTTTGAAAAAGACAAAAAAATGCCATGTGCCTTTGTATCGGAAACCGGGTGATCTGATCGAGGCGGATTTGGGGCATTGGTTTACCGACCTCAAAGGGCGGCGTTTGGTGGCGCGCATGGAGGGGGGGCGACTTCTGCCCTATCATGACCGTGCCAGTATCGATCGCAAAGGGAAACTTGAAAAGCGTGGTTTGGAGCTGGTTTGGGTCGATGATGCCATCGACGCTTTTTTTCTCCAGATTCAGGGGTCGGGGCGGGTGATGTTGGAAAATGGTGCGATGATGCGCGTGGGTTATGATGGCGCCAATGGTCATCCCTATCGCGCCATCGGAAAACTGTTGATCGAGGAGAAGGAAATTTCCAGGGAGGATATGAGCCTTCCCGCCTTGCGTGAATGGTTGTCACGGCATCCCGATCAGGTTGAGCGGGTATTGGAATACAATCCGTCCTATGTTTTCTTCAAGGAAATTAAAGGGGCTCCGGTCGGAAACATCGCCGTTGCGTTGACGGCGGGTCGGTCCATTGCGACCGATCATCGGTTGTTTCCCAAGGGGGCGCCGGGAATTTTGCAGACCTCCCTTCCTGTTTTCCAGGAGGATGGAAAGCAGGTGTGGCAATGGCGTGAGGATATTCGTTTCGTTGTCAATCAGGACACGGGTGGGGCAATTCGTGGTCCGGGGCGGGTTGATTTGTTTACAGGATTTGGTGATGAGGCGGAACGGGTAGCGGGATTCATGAAAAGTGAGGGGTCGGCGCTTTATTTCATTGTCCCGAAGCTGTGACTGATGGCACTTTCCGGTGAAAAAAATAGTAACTGCCCGGATACTCTTCGGGTTTAGTTATTGAGAGAAAAAAGGGGTCTGGGGGATTGCCCCCAGGGTTTTGTTTTTTCTTTTGTTTTTGACTTTGTTTTTTACGCGCCATTTCACCCGAAGCAAGATTCCCGCATGGTTTTTGCGGGAATCTTGCGCAGGCGCGCGCCCTTGTCCTGGTCTTTTCGCGGTTTTTGCGAAAAGACCAGGACACATTGCAAGTTTCCAGGCCATACTACTCTTGCAATGCGTTTGCCTTCCTTCGCAAAAAACGCGGAAATTCGCTTCGGGTGAAATGGCGCGTAAAAAACAAAGTCAAAATCAAAACCCTGGGGGCAATCCCCCAGACCCCTTTTTTCTTTCAATAATTCAGAACAGGGGGACTGACGATATATTCAATAATTGGCTCTGGCCTGCTGCCGCCGGATCCCGACCATGCTTTCGGAAACCTTCAGAGCAAGGCCAAGGGTCGAGATTCCTTTCGAATTCAATAGTTTTATAAGCCTGAGAAAAACTTCCGCCGTCACCAGGGTATCGCCCATGGCCGTATGACGGCGCTGGACGGTCACCCCAAAACGCCGGGCAATGGCATCCAGGGTATGATCGACCTCCCCTTCATGCAGATAAACCGAAAGCAGCAGGGTGTCCAGTACCGGAAGTTCAAAACGGACGCCCGTGCGTTCCTCCAGAAGTTGCAGAAAACGCATGTCGAAGGCGGCATTATGGGCTACCAGCACTGAATCGCCGACAAACGCCTTGAATTGCGGCAGTACCTCCTCGATCGTCGGCTGATTGAGGACATCTTCTTCGGTGATGCCATGAATGTGCGTCGATTCCAGAGGGATGGGACGGCGCGGATTGACAAGTCGCTCAAACGTCTCGCCCTTGAGAATGCGCCCGTTGACGACCCGTACCCCGGCGATGGCGATGATTTCATCACCCTTGGAGGGCTGAAGACCGGTGGTTTCGGTATCGAAGACAACGAAATTCATCCCGGCAAGTCCCCGTGCCGCCACCTTGCCCAGGGATTTGATGGAGGTCATCAAGGAAAAGTCATAAAACTCGGGACGTTCCTGGATGAATTGTTCCTTCTGTCGCCACTGCCGCGGCGAAGGGGGGAGCGGCAGGCGCAACATCGACTGCCCCGGCTGGCGATGTTTGCGGCTCCACAGTTCGCTGCCATGCCCTTCCAGGATTTCCTCGATGTTGAAGGTGGCATCACCATCGGAAATCATCAGGCTGCGACAGGACTCCACCGTGGAGGCGGGAAGCGGCGTGCCGACCCAGATGAAATCCAGATAGATGCGGTGGTTGCCCATCAACGCCTGGACCTCGATGGTCAAGGGATGGGCATGATCCCGGATTTTGAGGGCCAATTGCTCCAGGGCCAGGACCAGAGAAGGGGCATCGACCAGGACCCACAAGGGTTCGCCAACCCGGACCAGACTGGGGCCGTTGTTTTTTTCCAGGCGTTGGGACAATCCTGAAATCAGGTCCGAGGTGAGGACATCCGCCAGGGACCAGTGTTCGGTAGCCAGGGCATTGGCGTGGGCGGCCATTTGCGCGACAAGTTCCGAAAGGTCTTCTCCTTCACTGTGAATGATGTGCATGAATTGATTGCGGCTGGAAGGTTCCATGTCGGGATTTCCTGTCAGGGTTTCCGCGGCGGCGTTCAGGTTGGCCATCGGACCGCGAATGTTTTCAAGAAACCGGCGGAGCATGCGGTCGCTGTGACGCAGGAGTGAAACCCGGCGTCTCTCTCCCTCGAAGGTGATCAGGAAATGATTTTGCACCGGGTGACCACCGGAAAAAAGGCGCATGGTGCAGGAGAGGATCAGGGCATCGTGAAGGGTGGTGCAGAAAAAATGCATCGACTCCTTGTTGTCTCCCTCCGTGGAATGGACGTTGCGTTCGAGGAGGTGCATGGTGGTTTCGATGGGATGACGGGGGCAGAGGTCATACAGGGAGCGTCCCAGTCCCAGGGAATCCAGGTGGTTGCGAAAGAGGGATTGAACGGCTTGGTTGTACAGGATCATGTGCCCCTGGGCATTGATGACGATCAAGCCGATGGGCATGGATTGGATCACCTGTTCCAATTGCTCCATCCCTTCGGCGCTGCGGATCAGTGCCTCGCCGACCTGTCGGCGGGCATGAAAGAGTGCTGTCCCCAATTGTTGTGTCGCGGTGGGGAGGGATTCGAGCCAATGATCGCCATCGATGGCGATGGCATGCAAGGCATTGGCGTTGGCCATGATTTCCACCCCACGTTCCAGGTGGGTCAAGGGGCGAAACAATACCCGGTCCAGCCATGCCCAGATGTGTGCCAGGATTCCCCCCAGCAGAAAAAGACCAAACAGCAACCAGGCGCTGGTTTTTTTCAACCATGCGGCCAGGGGCGCGTCGATGGTGGGCATCTGGGCGAAGGAAAACCAGGCGGTTCCTCCAAGAGCGACTGCCGCCAGGAGCAGAAACAAGGCCAGAATACCCCAGAATCGTGAACGAGCGTTCATGATGATGTGCGCTGATCCAATCGCAACATTTCTTTGACCTTTGCCACCAGTTCGCGCGTGGCGAAGGGCTTGGTGACATAGTCATCCGCTCCCAATGCCAATCCTTTTTCCTGTTCGACCTCGCGTCCCTTGGCGGTCAACATGATGATGCGGACATCGTTCCAGAGTGGATTGGCGCGAATGGTTTCACAGACCTCGAAACCATTGCGTTTGGGCATCATGACATCCAGAAGGATCAGATCGGGTTTTCTGGCGGCGACCGCGGCAAGGGCTTCTTCGCCATCAGCGACCGATCGCACCGAGAATCCCTCTTTTTTCATGAGGAATTCCAACGACAGGACGATATTGGGGGCATCATCGACGATCAATATTTCCGCCGCCATTTCCGCTCTCCGGGTGGCGTCATGATGTGCCTGGGCTTCAGAATCGACCGCATCATGACTATTGCAACATTCTTAACTGAAAATGATGGTTGATCAACTCCTTGAAGTGATCGACCCGAACAAGGCCGTGACGCAGGTGTTCCCGATCGATCCGGCCCAGAGTGTCAAGGGAGACATGGTCGGAAGGAGCCCGGGCATCCGACAGAGGAAGACCGGCGTTTTCCATGCGGGTTCGCAGTCGCAGGTGCAGGAAAAACGCGAAGGCTTCGAGCAGATCCTTGGCGAATGAAGGCTCCAGGACCCCCAGTCGCACCAATCCCTGAATCCGGCGCCTGGTGTTGGGATCCTTGAGGCGCCGTTCGAGCGCCAGACTCCGGACGCCATGGACGATCGGAAAGATACCTCCCTTTTTTAGGTCGATTCGCCCCTGTTGGCTACCTTTTTCGACGATGAAGCGATGAAAAAATCCCAAAGGGGTTGCGAAGGCCAGTGTCGGCATGGCAAACCGGGCATGAAACCCCTGATCCTGGGGAAGATGGCCGAAATAGTTGCGTCGCAATGACCAGAAAAGATCAAAGTTTCCGGCGATGGGACGGGCATCGAAAAATACGGCAAGATGGAGCAGATTTTCAGGAGTTGGATCATCGATCCAGGAGCGGATGCGTGCCAGAAAGGATGCGACCGAACCGTTCCAGGCCGGATGATTCATCATGACGTTTCCGGGGCAGGGCGGATAACCCAGATCGAGGAGCGCTGATGCGAAGGCGGTGGCGAACCGTTCGACCTCCCGTGGGGTGAGCGAATCGTCGGCGACGAGGGCATTGTCCTGATCCGATGCGACAAGCTGTTCACCCCGGCCTTCACTGCCAAGCATGAGGATGCAGAGGTGGGAATGAATATCCGGCGGCGCCACGAAAGCGGCGACCTTTTGAAAGATTTTACGGTCCAGTTCCTGAAGCAGACGACCCAGGTGATCGATTCGGACACCGCGGTCCAGAAGGGTTCGAACCAGACATTCCCGATGCTTGAAAGATCGGGCCAGTTCGTCCAGGGAGGAGGCGTCACGGACATGCTCGATGGCCAGAATCGGATGGTGGGTCAGAAGCGACAGGAGTCGGTGCCATTCGAGGCTTCCCAGAAGGTTTCCGGAGCGTCCCACTGCCACACGCTTCAATCCTCGGCGGTCCATGAGGAGAAATGCCTTGAGCAGGGAAATATCGGGAGAGACGACCACCAGGTTCCAGGAGGTGATTTCGGCAACGGGGGTTTCGACCCCTTTGAGGTCCAGAGCCAGGGCGTCACGGATGTCGGAACTGGTGATCACCCCATGTTGGGTTCCTTTCGTAATGAATGCGGCATCTTGGTCATGACGCTGCATGTGACGGGCGGCTTCGCGGATGGTGGCGGTTGCCGGCAGTATCGGAAGATGAACGAGATCCAGTTCTCCGATGGATTGATTGGGTGTCATAGGGAGGGCGGTGGTTATCGAAGTCATGGAGAGCGAAAAGGAAAGACGGCGCCTTCCATGGCGAGACGCGGTGCGACGTGATGGCCGACCGAGCGCCATCGCCTGTGTGACGGCGGGTTCCGTGGAAGGGGCGCCATTGCCGCATCCCCTTCCACGGTATGCAAGAAACTTTTTTTCGACCTTGGGCCGATATTGTCTGTCCCAGAGCCGACCGTCAGTGTCCCGAGGCTTCCACGGCCCCGATCCCTGTTTCGCAACGGACATTCTGGGGATCGAAAAGCGCCCGTTCCTTTTGCGCCTGGGAACTGTTGTCCATTTTCGAGAACAGCCAGCAGCCGAAGAAGGCCAGGGTCATGGAAAAGATGGCAGGGTCCTTGTAGGGAAACAACGGCGCCTTGTTGCCCAGGACCTCGACCCAGACCGTTTTCGACAGGATCACCATGGTGACGGTGGAAATCAATCCCAGGGAACCACCGATCAGGGCGCCGCGGGTGGTCAGATCTTTCCAATAGATGGAAAGAATCAGGATGGGAAAGTTGGCCGAAGCGGCGATGGCGAAGGCCAGTCCGACCATGAAGGCGACGTTTTGTTTTTCGAACTGGATGCCAAGGTAGATGGCGATGATCCCCAGGGCCAGGGCAGCGAATTTGGAGATGCGCATTTCCACCCGTTCGTCCACCTGACCGCCACGGATGGCGTTGGCGTAAATATCATGGGACACGGCCGAGGCCCCCGCCAGCGTCAGGCCCGACACCACCGCCAGGATGGTCGCGAAGGCGACCGCCGAAATGAAGCCGAGGAACAGATCGCCACCGGTGGCATGGGCCATGTGGATGGCGGCCATGTTGTTGCCACCATTGAGGGTTCCCTTGATGATATCGATGTAGTGGGGATTGGGGGCCACCAGGACCACGGCGCCGAAGCCGATGATGAAGGTGAGAATGTAGAAATAGCCGATGAAACCCGTGGCGTAGAACACCGATTTGCGGGCCTCCTTGGCATTGGCGACGGTGAAAAAGCGCATCAGGATATGCGGCAGACCGGCGGTGCCGAACATCAGAGCCATCCCCAGGGAAATTGCCGAGATGGGGTCGGAGACGAGTCCGCCGGGGGCGAATATGTCCTTGTTTTCGGCGACCACTTTTTTGTGATCGGCCAGGCCACTGGCTTTGACGCCTTCCAGGGCGCTGCGGAAAAACGCCTCGAAATCGAACTGGACATGGTGGAGTGCCCCGAGGGCGATGAATGTGGCGCCGGTCAGGAGAAGAACCGCCTTGATGATCTGAACCCAGGTGGTTGCGATCATGCCGCCGAAGGCGACATAGAGAATCATCAGGGTGCCGACGATGATGACGGCGTATTCATAGGGCAGACCGAACAAGGTACGGATCAGTTGCCCGGCGCCGACCATCTGCGCGATCAGATAGAGGATGACGGTGCAAAGGGTTCCCAGGGCCGAAAGGGTACGGATGGGAATGCGCGACAGCCGAAAGGAGACGATGTCGGCAAAGGTGTAGCGGCCCAGATTGCGCAACTGTTCCGCCATCAAAAACAGGATGACGGGCCAACCTACCAGGAAGCCGATGGAATAGATCAATCCGTCGTATCCCTTGGCGAACACCATGGCGGAAATGCCGAGAAAGGATGCGGCGGACATGTAATCGCCGGCGATGGCAAGGCCATTCTGAAAGCCGGTGATGCCGCCACCCGCGGCATAGAAATCCTTGGTGGTCTTGGTGCGCGATGCCGCCCAATAGGTGATGCCAAGCGTGACGGCGACAAAGACGAAAAACATCGCGATCGCGGTCATGTTCAGGGGCGCCTCGGTGCTGGCCGCCGCGGGATCGGCGGCCTGGGCGAGGGAAGACCACGAAATGGCGAAACCAAGAGACAGGGCAATGAGATGGCGCATCATTTCGTTTCCTCCTTGATGCGACGGGTCAGGTCGTCGAATTCACCATTGGCGCGGTAGACATAGATGCCGGTCAGGACGAAGGCGATGGCGATGATGAATACCCCCAGCGGGATTCCGACCGAGATGACGCTGTCGGGTGAAATCCTGGCGCCCAGGGACTGCGGCGCGAAGGCGACAACCAGAATGAAGGCGTAATAGATCACCAACATGATGATGCTGAGTGTCCAGGCAAAGCGGGAACGCCGGGTCACCAGTGCCCGATAGTTCGGGTTTTTTTGAATTCTTTCAAAAAGGCGTTTGTCAACAGGGTCTGTGTTCATAATCCATCCTCCTTGGTGTCATTGTTGTTTTTATCGATATTCAGGCGGAGGCGCCGGAGCGCCTCCGGGGATGATTCAGGCCATGTCGTGGTTGCAAGCGCTTGTCGGGATCGTGGGTCGGGGAGGTTCCCGGACCGTCAGTTTTCCTCCCTGCTTGTGTCGAGACCCGGTTGCAGGTGAAGGGGAACCGGCAGGGGATGATCCCCTTCGGGGGCATCGAAATCGGGGACAAACGTTTGGTCGGTGATGGGCGGGCGTACATAACCCTGGGATTTGACCCGAGCTGGCAGGGGCATGGGCTTGGGAGTCAGGTCTTCGTAGGGAATGGCGTGCAGCAGGTGATGGATGCAGTTGAGCCGCGCCCGTTTCTTGTCGTCGGCGGTCACGACGAACCAGGGGGCCTGTTTGATGTCGGTATGGGCGAACATGGCATCCTTGGCGCGGGAATACTCTTCCCAGCGATTGCGCGACTCGACATCCATGGGTGAGAGTTTCCACCGTTTGGTCGGGTCCTTGATCCGGTCCTGGAACCGTTTTTCCTGAATTTCATCGTTCACCGAAAACCAGTATTTGATCAGGATGATTCCGGAACGGACCAGCATCCGTTCGAATTCGGGACAGGTTCGGAGAAATTCACGATATTCGTCCTGCGAGCAAAACCCCATCACATTTTCAACCCCGGCCCGGTTGTACCAGCTGCGGTCGAAAAGGACCATCTCGCCGGCGGCGGGCAGTTGCGAGACGTAACGTTGGAAATACCACTGGGTTTTTTCTCGTTCGGTGGGGGTTCCCAGGGCAACCACCTTGACGATACGTGGATTGAGCCGCTCCATGATTCGCTTGATGACCCCTCCCTTGCCGGCGGCGTCGCGGCCCTCGAAAATGACCACCACCCGGAGTCCTTTGATCTTGATCCACTCCTGGAGCTTGACCAGTTCGATCTGAAGTCGGGTCATCTCATTGAGATAATCTTTTTCCGAAAGTTTTTTCCGTGTCGGACGATCTTCCGATTTCACGTTGGCCCCATTTTTTTTCGACTCGTCTTTTTTCTCTTTTTTTTCCTCTTTTTCTTCTTTTCTATCGTGTTTTGATTTCTTCTTGGACATGAGATACCCCCATTTTATTATTGGTCCTGCATGAAAGTGGGCCGCCTGATTGAATCTGGCGCGAAGATGGTTCCGAAGCACACGGGCGGCGAATCTGGCATCGGGTTACCGGATTGTGAACGAACGATCGGTTTTCTCGGCGGCATGACGAATCCGGAATGGATCATGAAGATGGCTCCGCGGTTGCATGTGGTGGCGCTCCCGATTCGACATGGTTGACTTTCCACAGGGCGATGGCCAGGCACAGGCCTGCCCAGAGAAGGGTAATGACAAGTGCCGAATGGTATTGGCTCATGTCGAGAAGTTGCGTCCCCGGGTGATGGAAGGGGAGGCGAATGAGTTGCAGGGCGTGACTGACCGGGTTGAGGAGCATGAGAAGGTCGAGCCATTGCGGAAGATGTCCCATTGGGAAAAGGGCTCCCGAGAGCATCCAGAGCGGCAGCAGAAAAATGGACATGATGGCATGAAAGCCCGAGGTGCTTTCCATGTTCCAGGCGATGATGAATCCCAGGGTGGTGAATCCGAGGGCCGAGAGAACCAGCCCCAGGGCAAGAAGCATCCATCCGGTGGGGTCGATGGACAGGTTCAGGAAGGGGATGGCTGCCATCATGAGCAGGGCCTGGGCCAGACCGATGCCCATGGCCCCGGTGACTTTTCCCAGAACGATGGCGGTTCGGGAGATGGGGGCGACGAGGACTCCCTGGAGCAGCCCCCGGCTTCGGTCTTCGATGATGGTGATCGTCGAAAAGATTCCCGAAAACAGGACGACCATCAGGAGAATTCCGGGGAAAAAATATTCCAGATAACGGATCGATTCCATTCCGGGGGGGCGAAAGGAGGAACTGAAGCCACTGCCGAGGAAAATCCAGAAGAGAAGGGGTTGCGCGATACTGCCGACGACACGCTGGGGTTGGCGGAAAAAGCGGATCCATTCTCGTTTGGCGAGGGCTGCGACGGCAAGGCTCATGACGAATGTTCCGGTGCTTTGGCGGTGACATGAATGAAAAAATCCTGGAGGGTCGGTCTTTTGATGGCAATATCGTGAAACTGGTCCTTTCGTTGTCGCAGGAGGGTATCGATGATTTCCTGGGAGGCCCCTTCGATGCGCAATTCCCGGCCAAAACGTTGCAGGACGAGTTGTGATGACGCGGAGAGTCGTTCCTGGACCAGGATGGCCGTTTCGGGGTCCTTGGCATGGAGAACGATCATTTCGTTGCCCATGTTCCGGACCAGTTCTTCCGGGGCGCCATGGGCGAGCATCCGTCCCTGGTGGAGGATGGCGACCTGATCGGCCTGTTCGGCCTCGTCGAACAGGTGGGTCGTGGTCAGGATGGTCAGGCCGAGGCGGTCGCGGAAGCGGAAGATGCCTTCCCAGAAGGATTTTCTGGCAACAGGATCCAGTCCGGTGGTCGGCTCGTCCATGAGGAGAAGTCGCGGTCGGTGGAGCAGGGCCTTGACCAGCTCGACCCGCCGTTGCTGTCCCCCCGAGAGGGTACCCACCCGTTCATGGAGGCGGTCCTTGAGTCCGGTCCATTCGAGGTCCTCGTCGAGGGATCGGTCGAGTTCCTTTTTTCCAATGGAGTAGAGTCGGGCATGTATGTGAACGTTTTCCAGCAGGGTCAGTTGGGCATCCAGGGCGGGATGCTGAAAGACAACGCCCATGAGTCGTCGAACTTCGAGGGGATGGGCGTGGAGGTCCATGCCGCCCAGGCGAACCGTGCCGCTGCCGGGGAGAAGGAGTCCTGTGAGTATGCGCAACAGGGTCGATTTGCCGCCACCGTTGGGACCGGTCAGGGCGCACAGGGTTTTCTCGGGAACGTGGAGGTGAATGTTGTCGAGGGCTTGGCGAACGGGACCCTTGCGGCGTTGGTAGTAGTGACGGACACCATGGATCTCGATCATGACGATTCCACGTTGGAGGGGAATTGGTAAACGATCATTCTAACCGAAACATCTTCTGAAGGCGATGGTGCATTTGTCTTGAGAATCATACCTTGATGGGGAGACAGGACTTTCTTTTTCATGGCGGGTTCGAAGGGGCGTGTCAGTGTTCTTGTTGATGACTTTCATGTTTCGTGCGAATGTGATGGCCCTGTCGGTCCGGTGGTTGACACATGGGTGGAGGTTTCGTAGGATCGGGTCAACGGCATGTCGCGTGCGGCATCATCGACACGGCGACATCGCAAGAGGGAACCCGGTGCGAATCCGGGACTGTCGCGCAGCGGTATGGGGGAACGAAGATCACACGGCGCATTCTTGAGCGCCATGCACTGCCCAACGGGTGGGAAGCAGTGATCGTAGGGATGAGTGTCACAAGGCCCCCGAGTCCGAAAACCTGCCGGTGCATGTACGAACCCGATCATGGGCCCGATCGTGGTGGTACCTGTCGATTGTCCAACCTTCGCGCTCAAGGTGATCGCCGATGTCCTTCGGCCTGCCCGCTCCGGTTTCATTGCGGCGTTTCGTGCTGGTCGTTTGCCGCTTCATTTTTATTTTTGGAAAGAGCAGGGTATGGTCGCGGGGCCTTGTCCCCGCTGCGATCACGATCCTTCTGTTTCTGGTCGGCGTGTCGTTGTTGCCGTCTGGCAGGGTGGTGGCGGGCCAGGCGGTGGCGCAATGGCGAAACATGAAAGGGATCGCCGCGGTTCGGAATGATCGGATCCATGTATTTTCGGAGGATTATGTGGTCGTTCCCGGGCCACGGTTCATCCTGATCCTCGAAAAAATGGCCGAGGCCATTCATCCCGAGGGGGAATGAAACGTGCCGCGCCAGCCAATCATTCGGATCGAGGGACTGTCGTTGCATCTTCGGGGTCGGGTTTTGCTTGGCGATCTTTCCCTGGACATTCACGAGGGGGAACATGTGGCCGTTGTCGGGCCGAACGGGGCGGGAAAAACGACCCTGCTCCGATGCATCAACCGGATTCTCGACCCGACCCGGGGAGAAATCCGGATCAGGGGGAAACTTCAGGAAAAATATCGGCGGCGGGAGTTGGCGTGCCTGCTGGGATACGTCCCCCAGTTCAATGGAGGATGTATCCCGTTTTCGGTTCGCGAGTATGTATTCATGGGACGTTACCCCCATTTGCGGCCCTTTTGCGCGCCAGGTCCCAGGGATTACGCGATGGTTCGGGATGCCTTGTCCTTGACGGGAACGGACGGTTTTTCCGAGCGTCCCCTGGCTTCCCTGAGTGGCGGGGAACGGCAGAAGGTCCAGATTGCCGCGGCTCTGGCTCAGGGTGTGGAACTTCTCCTTCTGGACGAACCTGCCACCTTTCTCGACCCGAAACACACCGCCGAGATCAACACCCTTCTGGCACGGATCAACAAGGAACGAGGGTTGACCCTCGTCACCGTTACCCATGACCTGAACCGTCGGCAACGGGATACGATGCCTTGTTTCACCTTGTCCCGTTCGTGGTCGTGGGATCGTTGTTGGTGGGAACCCGTGCCCGGGAACTCAACCTGTTGCTGATCGATGCGGAACTGGCCCTCAGCCGTGGCGTCGATGTCTGTGGCGTCAAGAACATCCTGTTTCTGGCAACCTCCCTGATGGTCGGTGGCGTCGTGGCCATCTCGGGTCCGATCGGTTTTGTGGGCATGATGGTTCCCCATATATGCCGCCGGATCGTGGGCGCGGATCATCGATACCTGATGCCAGCGACACTTCTTTTCGGCGGAGCATTTTTGACCCTGTGCGATACCCTGGCCCGCATGTTGATCCCCCCGGCGGAAATTCCCGTGGGCGTCATTACGGCATTCCTGGGAGGGCCATTTTTCATCTGGTTGCTGTTGCGTGGTGGTCTGGGAGATGGCGGAAAAAACGGAGTACAAGCGTGCCCATGACATGTTTGTTGGGAGAGGGGCAGGGGTGAGGGGAAGCGATCGTACCCTTTCTATTACCCTTACAAAAGGGTAATTACCCTTTTTTCCGCCATTTCGCCGCCGGCCCGCGCCCCAGGCACTCGATCTTGCCTGTCGCTTGCTGTTCGCGCAGTACCCGGCGAACCATGTCACGGCTGACACCCGGGCAGCGCAGTTCCAGTTGTGCGATGGAAAATTCCCCGGCGAACTGCTCGATGGCCGCGTGTACCTGATCGGTCTTCGCGCCACGAGGCGCCTTGGTTTCGCCCATCCGCTCGGCAAACTCCTTGTAGGCCGTCTTCAGGATGAACAACACGTAGTTGATGTAAGGCCAGGGATCGTGCTTGTCCTCGTGCCAGCCCTGCGAACTCGCCTCCAGCGTTTCGTAGTAGCGGTCTTTGTTCTGCTCGACCAGGCGTTCCAGGCTGATGTACCGGCCCACCTCGTAACCCAGCTGATGGCTTTGCAGCAGCCAGAGCAGGCGCGACACCCGACCGTTGCCATCGCGGAAGGGATGGATGCACAGGAAGTCGAGATTGAAGGCCGCCAGCGCAATCAGCGGCGGTACCCAGCCCTCGTCCAGGCAGCGGCGCCAATCAAGCACCAGATCAGCCATGTGTACTGAAGTCACCAATGCCGGCACGGTACGGAACCTTACCCGCTCGTGGCCATCAGGATGGCGCTCAATGATGTCGCTGTCCTGTTCCTTGTATTGTCCGGCATCCCAAATCCGTCCACGGATCATGGCGTGCAGCCGCTTGATCGTCTGCTCGTCGAGCTGGATGCCAGAGCCCTCGGCGTGGAGCCACGTCAGGGCATCGCGGTAGCCGCGTACTTCCTCCTCGTCGCGGTCACGGAATAAGGGTTTCGGCGAAACAAGAATATTGCGCACCCTTGCCGGATCGACTGAAACGCCCTCGATGCGGTTCGACGACACGGCGCTTTCGATCAGTGCGTGCTCGCGCAACGCTTTCAATCGTTGCGGCGACTGGTGCGTGTAAAGTTCCTGCCTGCCGCGAAATTCGCCGAGGTCGGAAAGGTACCACGCTGTCGATACCGGGAGAGAAACCGGCTGTGTGGCAAATTGTGTGAGCACACCCATTGCAGTTCCTTGGTGCAGTGTCGGCGATTCGCTGCTCGCCCCGTGGCATTTCTTGTATTTTTTCCCTCTGTTGTTCCGCCTCGGATGAAATCAAAAAATTGCCCTCTTTTTGATAAGCTGGATACATGAGCCATTCATGAATGACCCCTTCGAGAAAAAATGGCCCGGCCCGTGATCATTCCTGGACAGATTGTCCGAATATAACGCGATGCTCGACTTTCACGTCTGCATCAAGTTCTCGAACTGTAAAAGTGGCCTACCGAGTGTCTATTGAGGTAAACTCCAAACGTGTGCGCTAGGAATTTCCTTGCCAAACGGTTGGTTAGATGCCACAGATCTCT
>JADGCV010000008.1 GCA_015228815.1 Magnetococcales bacterium
CGGGTCCATTTATTGAAAGAAAAACACGCGCCCTTTCACCCGAAGCAAGATTCCCGCAAAAGACGCTCCGAGGCTTCGCCCCGGACCCCACCAGGGGCTTTGCCCCTGGACCCCACCAGGGGGATAATCCCCCTGGACCCGTATTATTCTTTTTGGAGCCACACTTTCGTGTCCAATGACCAAACCGCCCGCGACAAAGCCCTGGCCCTGGACGAAGAGTTCCGCGACATCCCCCAGGAAGTACGCAACGTCCTGCATCCGGTACGGATGACAGGCGCGGAACACTTTCAATTCCGTTGCCATCCCGGCATCGATTGTTTCAATGCCTGTTGTCGCAATATTGAAATCATCCTGACCCCCTATGATCTGATCCGGATCCGCCGCCGTTTGGGGCTTGATGTGGAAAGTTTTCTCTTTCAATACGCCACCCCGTTCACCCTGACCAAGGGACAGTTGCCAGTACCCTTGATCCGGATGGATCCCAAGACCGGGCAATGCCCCTTCAATGGACCGGAAGGATGCAACATCTACAGCGACCGTCCCGTCGCCTGCCGTTACTACCCCATCGGCATGGCGCTGATGCACAAACAGGAGACAACAAACGAGGATGAGTTTTTCTTTCTCATCAAGGAAGAGTTCTGTCACGGTCATCGTGAATCCAGGGATTGGACCATCCAGGAATGGCGGGCGGATCAGGGATCGGATGGTTATGACATCCAAAACCGGGGATGGATGGAATTCATCCTCAAACGGCGTTCCGCGGGTGATGGCGTTGCCACAGCCTTGCAACTTTCGGAATTCTTCTATATGGCCAGCACCAACCCGGATGCCTTTCGCCGGTTCGTGTTCGATTCCAGTTTTCTCAAACGGTTTGAAGTGGATCCCGAAACGGAACGGTCGATCCGGGAAGACGACCTGGCCCTGACCGATTTTGCCTTTTCCTGGCTCAAGAGTGTTCTTTTCGGCGACGATGCGGTCAAGGTCAAACCCGATGCCATACAAGAACTCAAGAAAAAGAAAAACAAACCGTAAACTGGCTCAACATGGAGTTGCCCTCGAAAGTCATGTACCGTGTCACCGAAACAACAGGAACACAGGAACGAGGAACGTTTGTCCCAGAAGGTTTTGTTTTCTTGATGCCGCCAGAGTTTTTCCCATGCTGATCCGTCCCAGTGGTCTCTTCATCGACGGTCACCGGATATTGACCCTGCGTTATGCCTACCATGGTCACGACCGTTTTAATCTTCCCGGCGGCGGACAGGAGGGAAAGGAAACCGTGATCGATACCCTCCATCGTGAGTTTCTGGAAGAACTCGGAGTCAACATTGGGGTGGGAGACCTGCTGTTTACCTGCGAAACCCTGGTTCAGGAACGCCACCTGCTGCACCTTGTCTTTCAAATCACCCGCATCTCCGGAATCCCCCATTGCATCCCCACCGCCACCAGCGCCCACGATGTAGCTTGGCTTCCCATCCAGGAGCTGTCCCGCGATACCCTTTATCCCGCCATTGGACCTGAGATCAGGTCATCCCTTCTCCCCGAAAAACGTCATCCGGTCCATTTGGGACGACTGGTCCAATCCTGGTTCTGATTCCGCTTCCTGCACATCGAATCCTGCCTCCCTCATGCCAGGAATCGGGTAAAATCCGACTTCAATCCCCTCTTTCCCGGCTTCATTTTTCTTCATAAAAAAATACGATAACAAATCAATAAAATTTTCATTTTGCTTTTTTTTCCGCCATCATTCAATTAACGCAATCCAGAATTGTAAAATCCACGTTAAAGCCGTGCCACGTCCAAACCATCACAAACGGATGCGATTTTCTTAACATTTTGTAATTTCGTGTAAAAAACTGACCCATCCCTGGAAACGCCATGCCTTGGGGAAGGAATGGATTTGAAATGAAGAAAAATACATGAGAAATAATGAGAAGAGATCATCAGCATATGATCGACTTCTTAAATTTATAGTGTCAAATATAGGATTGACTTATCCCCGGTTCATCATCTATTCATCAAACACTATAGGATCCAGATGGGAAATAGTGAGCGGACTTCATTGACTTGAAATGATTTTATGAAAGTGACCGCCAGTACCGTCACCACGGTGGAAAGAAGGAAGACGGGACAGGGGTCGTAACCGAATCGGCGCACCATGCACTCTGGAGGAAACCATGGCGGTAATCAGAAACATTTTTGCGATGTTGGGTTTGGTGACCTTGTTGGGAGGGGCCTACGCCTTTGTCCGCATCGCCCCGATCATGGCCGAATTCGACCCTGGGTACATGGAAATCTATCAGGATTTTGCCACCAAGCTGTTGACCACGAAAGATCCGGGCGAAGCGATGATGTGGACGGTTCCCGTCGAGGATCCGGCGCTGAAGGTGGAAGATGTCAAGGAATCGCTCAAGAGTCTGGCTGTCCAGAATAATTTTCTCTTTGTCGGTGAATCGCTTTTCTACAAGCAGGTGGAAGCGGTCACGGGACAACCGTATCGGCATATCTCCTTCTTGAGTTTTTGCGATGCCAAGGTGGGCAAGATGATGGCTGATTACAGGAACGCCTATACAGGTTTCATGCCGTGCCGCATCTCGGTCGTCGAAGACAAGAATGGCAAACTTTGGCTTTATTCCATGAACCTGGACATGATGATCCATGGCGGAAAAAAGCTGCCGGATGAATTGAGAAACGAGGCTTTGCGGGTTCGCAACGTCATTTGGAAGATGCTGCATGGAGCGGCAAAGGGTGAATTTTAATCAGGCTTTCAGGGTGGGGAGCGGAGGAGGATCTGTTTTCTCTCCGTGGGGATCATCGACAATCGGGTTTCATCAAAGGTGTCATTGGAGGAAATTATGCATCGAAAAAAAGTCCACATGCTGGCACTGGTCAGCGGGATCATGGCGGGAGGTTTTCTGATGGGGACGACCGCTTCGGCTGCCGAAGGGGGCGCGACCGCCGCCATGTTGGCCAATACCTGTGCCGGATGCCATGGCACGGATGGAATCTCCGGGGGCCCATCGATGCCGACCATCGCCGGATTTCCCGCGAATCATCTTAAAACCCTCATGGGTGAGTTCAAGGATGGGACCCGTCCTTCGACGATCATGGGACGTCTGGCCAAGGGTTATTCCACCGAGGAAATCGCCCTGATTGCCGACTTTTTCTCCAAGAAGAAATGGGCAAGCGCACAAAGCCACGCCAATTCCAAACACGCAACCGCCATCGACCCCGCCCTGGCCGCCAAGGGTGAAAAGGTGACCGCCGATGCCAAATGCGACAAGTGTCATGAAGACGCCGGCGCCTTCCAGGACGAAGATACCCCCCGGGTCGCCGGACAATGGCTCGATTACCTGATCATCAAGATGCAGGATTACAAGAATCCGGCGATGAAGGTTCCGCAAGAGAAAAAGATGGAAACGGCCATGGAGAAACTTTCCCTGGAAGATCTGATCGCCGTTTCCCACTTTTACGCCTCCAAGAAGTAACCGGTCGAGAGGAGAGGATTGTCATGTCGATGTTGAATCGTAGAACCTTCGTCAAACTGTCCGGCGCCGCGGCCCTGGTAGGGCTCTCCGGCACGACGGTCTCCCGTACCGGATTTGCCGCCGACAAGGGACGGGTGGTGGTCATCGGTGGCGGCTATGGTGGTTCCATTGTCGCCAAGTATATTCGCATGGCCGACCCCGCCATCGAGGTTACCCTGATCGAACGGAACCCCAACTATTATTCCTGCCCGCTCTCCAACTGGGTCGTCGCCGGTTTCCGCGACATCGAGGTCCAGAAATGGGGCTACGAGGGATTGAAAAACCATGGGGTCAAAGTGGTCCATGAAGAGGCCACCGAAATCGATCCCGCCACCAAGACGGTCACCACCAAGGGGGGAACGAAGTTCAAGTATGATCGCCTGGTCGTCAGCCCTGGAGTCGGTTTCAAGCCGGTCGAGGGCTATGATGCCGAAGCGCTCGAAAAAATGCCCCATGCCTGGAATGCGGGTCCACAGACCGTCCTCCTCAACAAGCAGTTGTCGGCGATGCGCGATGGCGATCCCTTCATCATGATCGCCCCCCCCGACCCGTTCCGCTGCCCCCCCGGACCCTACGAACGGGCCAGCCTCGTTGCCCACTTCCTGATGAAGAACAAACCCAAATCAAAGGTGCTCATCCTTGATCCCAAGGACAAGTTTTCCAAGATGGGTCTGTTCACGGCAGGGTGGACCAAGTTGTACGGCTACGGCACCGACAAGAGCAAGATCGAACTGGTTCCCGGCGGCGAAGGGGGCAAGGTGACCCGGGTCGATGCCAAAACCATGACCGTCTATACCGAAATGTCGGAATTCAAATCGAGTTGCATCAACGTCATTCCGCCACAGAAAGCCAATGCCATCGCCGAAGCGGCCAAATTGACCGATGAATCGGGCTGGTGTCCCATCAACTTCGATACGTTCGAATCGAAACTGCACAAGGACATCCACGTCATCGGTGACGCGAGCGCCGCCACCGGACTGCCCAAGTCGGGCTATGCCGCCAACTCCGAAGCCAAGGTCTGCGCCGCCGCCATCGTCGCCCTCCTCAACGGACAGAAACCGGGCGAACCTTCCTTTGTCAATACCTGCTACAGCATGCTGAGCCCGACCTACGGAATCTCGGTCGCGGCTGTGTACAAATTGCAGGAAGGAAAAATCAAGGAGGTGGGTGGAGGTCTGTCCGCCGCCGATGCGTCCGATGCCGTCCGGCAGCAGGAAGCCCTCTACAATGAAAGCTGGTATCAGAGCATCATGGCCGATACCTTTTCCTGATGCTTCCCCGGTTGCATGGATCGGGAAACATCCGCTGATCGACGGGCGGGGTCGTGTTCATGCCCCGCCCTTTTTTTTCCAAAGTTCCGTCGATTCACCGCAAAACCATCCACAGGTTCACCGATGACCTCCGCGTTTACCTTTTTTTGCCGTCAATCGCCTTCGGTTCCAAAGAGTTTGTCCTTGCCATTGGCCTGGGGCATTGTGTACGCTCACGGCGATTGAGGAAATATTTCAGGATCATTCGATTGAACCAATTCGCGACTTTTTTCCACGAGGATTAACAAACCATGGGATTGATCAAAAATCTTTGGGCACTGCTGAGCCGTCCCCATCAAAAAATTGCCTTGGGTCTCCTTCTGGGCGTCGGTTTCCTGGGAGGAGTCGTTTTTTTCCTGGTTTTTCATTTCACCATGAATGCCACCAACAGCATGGATATCTGCATTTCGTGCCATGAGATGGACGGGGTCTACGAGGAATACAAGGAAAGCAAGCACTACACGAGCCGGTCGGGGGTTCGCGCCACCTGTTCCGACTGCCATGTCCCCAATGGCAAAACCTTTGGCGACTACATCGACAAATTTCTCGCCAAACTGACCATCGGTTCCAAGGATATTTATCATCATCTGATCGGTACCTATCCCACCCGCGAGGCCTTCGAGAAAGATCGCTGGCATCTGGCGCAGAATGTGTTGGCGAACATGAGGGAACGGGATTCCAAGGAATGCCGCCACTGTCACTCGTTTGACGCCATGGACATGGAGGAACAGGAAAAATCGGCGGCGCGCAAGCACAAGAGGGTCATGGAAAGCGCCGACAAGACCTGTGTCGATTGCCATTCCGGCATTGTACACAAGGAACCCAAGGAACCTGAAAAGGAAAAACCAACGGAAAAAACCCCGGACAAACCGGAGGTCAAATCCGAAACCTCTCCGGCACAGGCCGCCGATTCCGGCTCGGGATCCAAATGATGCCGAACGCTGCCGTGGCATGTCTGGAGGTGGTTGTTTCGATCGGTCCTTAAGGTTTGGAGTACTTCTTCAAATCCCAAACTCATTTGGATGATGGACGGACGGATCGCGATCATACCGACGATGCGATTGATTCTTAACTCTTTTGGAGAGCCGAGCATGGAAAACAAGGATATTCTGGCGATGAACCGCAGGGGATTTTTCCGGTCCGTTGGCGCGGCAGGGGTTGCCGCGGCCATGGGCGGGACCTTGGCGGGTCTTCCGAAAAATGCCTCAGCCAATATCGACGCCCTGATCGCGGAACAGGTTGGCCCGGGGACCGTTACCATGGACAAGGTTGTTGTCGATACCCCGGACAAAGCGGAAAACGGCGCCATGGTACGGGTTCCCATTGTCGTCAACCACCCCATGGAAGCCAACAACTACATCGAAAAAGTGTTTGTCTTCGTCGATGACAATCCCAAACCGTTTGTCGCCAGCTACGCCTTCATTCCCGAAAGCGGTCAGGTCAACGTCGAATTTCGGCTGAAAATGGCCAAGACCTCCACCCTTCGCGTCGTTGCCAAAAGCAATACCGGTTCTCTCTACGGCTTTGCCAAAAAGGTCGAGGTCGCCGAGGGGGGCTGCGCCGGTTGACCGGCACATGAATCCATCCTGACCATCGAATTCACTACCGTATTGGAGGACCCATCATGACCATCGGCAGCCCAAAAGTTCGCGTACCCAAGGACCCCGTGAAAAAAGGGGATCTGGTGATCATCAAGACCATGATCCAACATCCCATGGAAAGCGGCTTGCGCAAGGACAAGGATTCAGGCGAAGTCATTCCGGCGCACCACATCGTCAGCGTCAAAGCGGTCTACGGCGGAAAGACCGTCCTGGATGCCGTCTGGACCGGCGCCGTCTCCAAGAACCCCTATTTGGGCTTTCATCTGAAAGCCGACAAGACCGGTCCGGTCGAAGTCATTTGGAAGGATGACAAGGGGCAGGAATTCAAGGCATCCGAAACCATCACCGTCGCCTGATCACAAGCACGGTAAAAAGAGAAGCTCTTGGCGCCATGAATCACATCCATGGTCGCCAAAACCTTCAAACAGATGCCGGGGGAGAACTCTCCCCCGGTCCCGCGCAAAAGTCACACCTCGCAATAACGGTCATGCGCGACCCGCCTCGTGATGGTCGATCGTCTCCCCTTCTCGTCCAATCCATAAAAGTATTGCATAAATGTTTGTCGTTGCTGTAAGATGCGCAATCGTTTCAACGCTTTCAACCTGATCCAGGTCATCACATGTCTCTCACAAAACTCGACTTGGCCAATGCCGTATACCGCAACCTTGGTCTGTCCCGTTCGGACGCCGCCATCATGGTCGATGAAGTCTTCGAATTGATCCGACACCAACTGGAATCAGGTGAGACCGTCAAACTTCCGGGATTTGGCAATTTTCAGGTACGACAAAAAAACGCACGACGGGGCAGAAATCCAAAGTCGGGGGAAGAGGTCGAAATTTCGGCGCGCAAGGTCGTCACTTTCAAACCATCCGCCATTCTTCGCAAGAGGGTCAACAACGCTTGATCCTGTCCAGGACTTGTTTCATGGACGGCATTTTTTTTTGCGCGGAAGATGCGCAAAAAAAAATCCCAAGGATGACATAAGATTGATTTTCCACGCGCCATTTTACCCGAAGCGAATTTCTGCGGTTTTTGCGAAAATTTGCTTCGGGTGAAATGGCGCGTGAAAAAAAAATCAAAACCCTGGGGGCAATCCCCAAGACCCCTTTTTTCTTTCAATAATTCAACAATTGCGCACGGAAGGTACCTCGGCTTCTCCGACAACTTTGGCCAATTGCAACGCCACCCTCTGAACCACCGATCCCCAATCAGCAAAATCGACCTGCCGAAACAAACGCAACGTCGGATACCAGGGACTGTCCTCCCGTTCCTGAAGCCAGCGCCAGTCGGCAACCTTGGGCAGGAGTACCCAGGCCGGTCGCCCCAACGCTCCCGTCAAATGCGCTACCGCCGTATCGACCGTAATGACCAGATCCAGGGATGCGATGACCGCGGCGGTATCGAAAAAATCGGACAAATCGGCACTGAAATCGATCCCATGGACACACCCGGAAAAAACAACCCGTTCCCGCTCGGTCAAACCCAGTTGCAAATTGACAAATCGGCATCCCTCGACCTCGAACAACCGTGACATCGTCTCCACCCCCATGGAACGATTACGGTCGTTGGAATGTCCCGGATTGCCACGCCAGACCAGGCCCACCGTCAATCCGGGCCAGGGCCCCAGACGTTGACGACACGCCGCAACCCGATCCGGATCCGCCACGACATAAGGAACCGTCGCCGGAATGGTGTCGTGGCGGGTCTGAAACAACAGGGGAAGACTGAGAATGGGGAGCCGATGATCACATTCCGGAATCAAATCGGGATCATCGGACAAAAAATCGATTCCAGGGACGGTCGCAAACAGCCGGGTCAGGGGACCGGGACAAAAAACCACGACCGTCGCTCCCAATTCCCGCACCATGAGCGCGTAGCGGATAAACTGGATGCTGTCGCCCATCCCCTGCTCGCAATGAATGAGAATGCGCCGTCCCCTGACCATTGCCAGATCGAGAAGCGGCGCCGCATGGCCGGCGATGCGGTAGGCCTGCATTTTCAAACGCCACTCACACAGTTGCCATCCACGTTCGAAATGACCGATGGCCAATCGTGCCATCCCTTCATTATAGTAGGCATCCGGATAATCGGGAGCCATCTCCTGAACCTTCATGAACAGGTCGATGGCTTGCAACAGGTGGTTCCGCTTGTAGTGCGCCACCCCCAGATTGTTCCAGGCTTCGTAATAATCGGGTTTCAGGGCAAGGGCCTGTTCATAACAGGCAGCCGATTCTTCCATGCGATTTTGATTTTGCCGGGCAACCCCCAGATTGTTCCAGGCCAGGACATGCCCGGGGGCATGTTCGATGGCCCGTTGAAACATCCGGACTGCCTCTTCGGTCTCGCCGCGGTCCAACAGGGCGACTCCCAGGTTGGTCAGGGCTTCATGATGATCGGGATCGAGTTCCAAGGCGCGACGATAGTTCGACATGGATTCGTCGAGTCGCCCCAATTCCTGAAGAACCGCCCCCAGGCTGTGGCAGGCAACGACATGATCGGCATCGATATCCAGGGCGCGACGAAACATCAGGGCCGCGTCTTCCTTCTGCCCGTCGTCCGACATCGCCCGTCCAAGGTTGACCAGGGCATCGACATAATCAGGCTTGATCCGAATCGCCTCGGCAAATCGTTCCATCCCCTCCGCCACCAGCCCCTGATGCACCAGAGCGCGCCCCAGATTATTGAGCGCCTCGGGAAATTGGGGAAGAAGATCAAGCGCCTGGCGATAATGATCGATCGCCTCATCCCGGCGCCCAAGTTCCTGAAGGGCGTTCCCGGCATTATTGAGAATCTGGGGCACGGGTCCAAGCAGGGCCAGCGCCTTCTGGAAATGGTCAAGAGCCTGCCGATAATTTCCCTGATCCTGAAGTGCCGCGCCCAGATTATTGTGCGCATTGGCGTACTCCGGCCTCAGAGCCAACGCCTTGAGATAGCTTGAGACCGCCTCATCGACCCGTCCCAATCCCTTGAGGGCGTTACCCAGGTTATTATGCACCTCCGGGCTTTGTTCCCCCACGTCGATGGCACGACGAATGAGAAAGGCGGCATCGTCCAGGCGGCCTTTGTGCAGGGCGACGACCCCCAACAAATGCAACGCTTCCCGATCGTTTGGATCGCCCCCAAGGAGTTGCAGGCAACCATGTCCCGCCTCATCCAGGCGACCCGCCCGAAAATGATCAAGCGCCTGATCCAGAATACGGGGTGACACGCCAGGACTCATGAACGGGCATCCGCAAAACAGGGTTGTTCGGAAGAAACGGGGGAATGAATCGGACGGGCAATCCATTCATGAAGGCATCCCTTGACCCGCGCCAGTACGCCCGCCCAATCTCCCGGCGTCGCTTGGCGAAACAGACGCATCGTCGGATACCAGGGACTCGTTTCCGTATCCAGAAGCCAACGCCAATCCGCCACTGCCGGCAACAGAAGCCATACCGGCCTGCCCATGGCCCCTGCCAGATGGGCAACGGCGGTATCCACCGCGATGACCACGTCCAAATGGGCAACCGCCAGGGCGGTATCGGCAAAATCATGCAGCCGACCTCCCAGATCGAGAAAATTGTCTCCGGCGACCATAAAAAGTTTCAGTTCGTCGGCGGTCGCGTCCTTCTGAAGTCCAATGAAAGAGCACCCTTCCAGATCAAGAAGCGTCGAAAAGAAACCCGGTGGCATGGAACGGTAACGATCCAGCAGATGCTTCGGATTGCCGCGCCAGACAAGGCCGATACGCAGCCTCTTTCGGAAAGGAAGGAAAAGTTCCCGGAACGCCGCCATTCCAGACGCATCCGCCGCCAGATAGGGGACGAAGGAAAGGGTATGCGGACGGATTCCAAAGAGGCAGGGAAGGCTCAACAAGGGAAGGTGCAGGTCATATTCCGCCATGGCCGGGGTCTCATCCACCACCAGGCAGTCAATCCCCGGCGCTGTGGAAAAAAGACGGGCCAAAGCGCCAGGACAGACCAGCGTCACCCGCATCGCCGCCTGTGCCAAAAACGTGACAAGGCGGATGAATTGAATGTTATCGCCAAACCCCTGCTCACAGTAGACCAGAACGCGCCCCCCCGGAACCAGGGAAAGCGCCCACGCTGGACGAAAAAACAGATGGTTGCGGTACCTGGCCATTCCCAGGCGCGATTCATAACCACGCCATCCCCGCTCGAAGTCGCCCCGGGTCAACCAGATCAACCCTTCATTATACCGGGCGTCGGCAAAATCGGGATTGATCCGGCACGCCAGTTGAAACCATTCCAGGGCCTCGTCGAGACGCCCCAGTTCCTGACACGCCAGGCCCAGATTGTTGGCCGCCGCGAAATAATCGGGTTTGAGGCGCAAAGCGTGGCGAAACTGTTCCATGGCGTCAAGAATCTGGCCTTCCTTGTGCCATGCAACCCCAAGATTGTTCACGGCCAGGGGGTATTCGGGACACTGTTGGAGCGCCAGTCGAAACTGCCGGGCCGCTTCGGCAAACGCGCCCCGCTCCAGCAACGCACTGCCGTAATTATTGTGCCCCTGACACACGTCGGGATGAACCCGAAGGGCATGGCGAAACTTTGCCTCCGCCAGGTCCCATTCCCCAAGGCGTTGCAGAACCATTCCCAGACAGGTCAGGGCATCGGAATGATCGGGAACCACGGCAAGCGCCCGTTCCAGATGGATGCGCGCCTCCGCCGTTCGTCCCAGGGAAAGCAACAAACGCCCCAGCGAGACCAGGGCAGGAATCCAGTCGGAATCGTAATCGAGCGCCCGGAGGAAAAATCGGATGGACTCGTCCGGTTCACCTGCATCGGCCAACCCCTGGGCCAGAATCGTCAGGGACACGACATGATCGGGCCGGATGCGCAGGGCCTCCAGGAGATATTGAAACCCCTCTTCGCTCCGTCCCTGGACCAGCAGGACCTGCCCCCATGCGGCCAGGGTATCGGGAGAACGTGGTTGTCCCGACAGCGCCAGACGAAAACATTCGATCGCCTGATCCATGTGTCCCTGATGGAAACGGGACCACCCCTGTTCGAGGAGTTCGCGTGTCGCGTCAGCGTCGCCGCACGGATTCATGACGCGCCCTTTTCTCTTTCACTATTTTTTCCGAAACCGGAACAAAAAAAGCGGCCTGGAAAAATTTTCCCCTGGCCGCCGTTCTTTTCATCCCCGGATTCGATGGTCGGGGCGAGAAGATTCGAACTTCCGACCCCTAGCACCCCATGCTAGTGCGCTACCAGGCTGCGCCACGCCCCGACATCGGCCCGAAGCGTAACCGAATCGTATCCGTTTGTCCAGAACTACCAGTCGTTTTGACAAGAAATCAGGCAAATCTTTTTATACGGAAACAGGCATGACGATTGCATGTTGAATTGTCGAGCGGCGCCGACAGCATCATGACAAACAACGCCGCCCCATCTTCGGAAAAAGGATCCCGGAACACACACCACGATTCCGGAATCGGACAGGAAGGAAAAAACACCATGGATATCGCCAGTGCCGCCAGCTACCTGATCGATCGCGCCGTTAAAATGGCCGCCGGTCTGCATCAACAACCCCGCGACAATACCGCCAAGCCGGCCAGCATCCGTACCGTGCGTGAAAAGGGATCGGACCGCTTGAACGAACCGACCCCCACATTTCGTTCCTCCTCGGCCTATCGGGTCTCGATTTCCAATGCGGGGCTGCAAAAGATGCAATTGAACAGCACGGCGGTATAAACCAGGTGACCGCTCGGCGACGCGCCATAGGGCAATTTTTTCCCATGGACCTGCGCTGTCCCCTTTTGCCACTGGGATACCGGCCCGAGGGATGGAAATCGCCCGTCATGCCCCATCAGATGAATGATCGGTCCTGGTCACCAGAAGGGGCGGAAGGTGGCGCCTTCGGGGTTGAACTTTCCCGATCCATCTCTTTCCGCACCCGATCCATCCACTGATCCAGGAGCCTTTTCGACTCATCGAGCATGTCGCGCGCCTTTTTTCCGACCTCGGGCGCGTTGTCCTCGTAGGCCCGCTTTCCGGCCCGGTTCAGGGCCTCCATCGCTTCGAGAAACAACGCTTTCGCTTCATCCAATGCCTCCTGTGTCGTCCCACCCTTTGGATCCTTGGGCGGGGCTTCGTCGGCTTGGGCAAGGTGGATCTGGATCGACAGGCAGGCGAACAATATCGTGGAAAAAACCTTCCTGAATAATTTCATAACTTAAAATCCATTCTCAGGTTGGAACAACATTTTTCACGGCCTGAAGGCATTTGATATTCCGAATGAGCCACAGTGTTTCACGACAAACTTTGCCGCGCCCGGATGAAGCCTTCTACACATTCCATCCCAGAAACACAACCTGTTCGCGCATGCAAGGATAGGCCAGGGCCTCTTCCATCACCATCTTCCGGTAGTCCGCTTCGTCAGCCCATTGCAGATCCAGAAATTCCCGGGTCAGACACGCCGGTTCGCCCTGCCAATGATCGCTCGAATAGAGGAAACTGATATGCGGATGTTCCAGATGCAACATGGGTTGCACCTGGATTCGTTCCCAGGAGAGCAGTTGCATGCCCGTCTCCTCCAGAACCTCGCGACACAGGGCCACCTCGGGCTCCTCCCCGTGATCCATATACCCCCCCGGAAAAGACCACTTTCCCCAACGATGATCGCGATAGGCCAGTTTCCCAAGCAGAATCCGCGGTCCATCCCGGTCCACTTTTCGATCGACCAGAATCACATGGGCCGAAACGGTGGCCAAAAGACGTCGTGTTTTCCCGGACGCGGGATCCTGGTTCACGGACATGATCGTCATCCATTGGGTTCGAAAACAATTTTCCAGTCGGTCCCCTTCTCGGGACGCCAATATTGGGTCATCGGCACCCCATGCCGCGCCGAATCCGAGGTTTGCCATTCGCCCCAGATCACCACCATCATCGACTCGTCGCCAGGATACCCCATCAAACCCGGATCCAGCAAATCGACCCGCCCGTCGAGCAAAAGATTCCAGGCCGCTCCATCATCCATCCGCGGCGTCCCCCGATAGCTGGATGAATAGTGCCGCAAGATTCCTTCCCCCTTTTTCTGGATCCAGTCGTCGCGCCAGCGATTGACCCGTTGCAGCATCTGCTCGCGACGCTGCCACCATGCCTTTGGCTCCAACCATTCGATACGCTCGGTCAGGATCACCGGGTTGTCCACAAGCAACGATTTTCCCAGGTCACTGAAGTCAGGATTGGTCAATACCACACAACCATCGCTCGCACGCGGAGGCCGACTGTAGGTATCCGTGGGAGAACCATGCAACCATATGCCACTGCCCGTCCGCTGATGAAGCTGGTCCCAGGCATTGGGGTAATCCAGAGGAAACGCGCCCACACCATAGAACGGCGGCAAAGTGTCGTCTCCCATCCGACCGGTGACATGATAGAATCCGATCGGAGTTTTCTTGTCCCCCTCCAACGTTTTGCCGCTCCCCTCCTTGCCAATGGCGATATAATAGTCCGCCACCTTTTCCGGAATGCTTTGCCAATTGCGGAACAGATACAGTCGGGAACGGGAGAAATCGACAATGACAACGTGAGAATAGCGGGCCGGAATGCGGAGAACTTCCCCAGGTAGGGCGTTCGTGGCGGGACGCCGTTCGCTGTCCCATCGAACCCGGGCCTCCGCGAGAAGATCGGCCAGTTCCTTGTCCCGGTCCACCACCCCGGCGCCGAATCGGTCAACCCCTCCCGCACGGCGCAACAGCAGGTCCCCCAGAACCACATTGGCCAGGCGAAAATCGGGACGCATGGTCAGCAGGCGGCGGATCGTGGACTCCGCCTCGTCAAGACGGTTGCGCCCGATCAGCTCGAGACCTTGAATCAGGAGCCGTTCAAGAGGGTTTCCATCGGTCGTCCGATCATCGGACACCCGACCACTGCGCCTGGAAACATCCATTGCATCCGTCGCGGCCAGCCCAGGAACATTGAAGAAAACCACGACGCAAACCGACAGCGACGCCATCCAATGCCAAAAGCTATCCCCCGGAACTTTCCCGCACGATTTTCCAGCGGCCATTTTCCAAAACCATGGAAAGGGTTTTCCTGACCGTGTCCTTGTAACTGGGGGACCGATAGTCCTGTTTGAACGTCGCCTGCGCACGACCCGGATTGAGAATGGTAACCTTGAGATCGGAAATGTCGATCGAAATCGACCCGCCCGACTGGCCGATGACCTGACTGCGCCGTGCCTCCCAGACGGCACGACTGGTGAACGGGGCCGGAACCTGAAACCGGACCGCATAGGCATCCAGATAACCGCGGGTATTCTTCTCGGACCAATCCCTGGCCCATTGTTCGATACTGCGCCCGATCTCCCCCTTGATCTGGACTGCGGGGTCTTCGGGTTGGGCCGGGGGGGCCGGGGGGGCCGGAGGGTCGGGGGCGGCAGCGGGAGATTCAGGGACGACCATGGCGGACGGAATCTCCGGAGAAGCAGGGGAAGAATCCTGTTTCACATCGGCGGAGACTTCATTTCCCTGTTGGGCAAACAGTTTGCGGATCAGATCGAGTTTCGTCTGCGCCGCACGATTCTGGGCATCGAGGGACAAGGCCTTGCTGTAGGCCTGGGAGGCCATCTTGGAGTAGATGTCGCCCAGGTTTTCATGGGCCGTGGCATAGCTCGGATGGGTCCGGATCGCCTTTTTCAACGATTCGCTCGCCTCTTCATACATTCCCTTTTCGGCATAGAGGACCGCCAGATTGTTGTACGGTTCGGGCAGATTGGGATGATCGGCGGAAAGGCTCTTGAAAACGGCGATGGCCTCATCGGGCCGCTTTTGTTCGGTCAGGATCAACCCTTTGAGAAACCGTCCCTGGGCGTCCTTGGGATTCTTCCGCAGATACCCTTCCAGCCGATTCATCGCCTCGGGAAACCGCTTCTGATCCGCCAAGGCGTAGATGTCATCGATTTCGGCAGCCGCCAAAGCGGTCCAGGATCCCAACCACAACAAAAAACCAAGGAGAAAAAATACGGTACGCATCATGAAAAGAAATCCGGTATCCAATGGCCGTGACCTTGGTCCATGGCAGACCAGCATCGCCTGCACTCGACCCCGCATCGACTCCAACAATCCCGAAAAAACCGGTTTCCCACCGTGACATCGACCACACCCCGCACCGGAGAAACCTTGACTCTTTTTCACTGGCGCAGCGCCTTGCGCCGCGTTTGCAGATAGGCGTCCCGCACCGCCACATAGGGGTCCAGGGCCGCCTTCTTGAGATCTTCGTATTCCCCAAGCCTGAGCGAGGTTTCGTTCAGATGTCGATAGCCCTGAATGCCACCACGGACCCAGATTTCGCTCGGAACGTACCCCAACGGATTGAGAAAGGCATCACCAGCCAGACCCACGGTATCGCGCAGGTTGGAAGGGCCGATCAAAGGCCAGTTGATGTAGACGCCATCGCCAATTCCATAGGTCCCCAGCGTCTGCCCGGTATCCTCGTCACCCGATTTAAGTTGAAACATCTGGTCGGCTGCATCGTGAAATCCCAGTACCCCGACGGTGGAATTGATCAGAAAACGGAACAACTCCCGCCCCGCCACATCACTCTTCCGTTGCAACAGGGCGTTGACGAAATGGGTCGGCATCGCCAAATTGTGGAAGAAATTACGTACCGCCGCACGAACAACCTCCGGCGCCACGGCGGCATAGACATGGGCCAGAGGCTTGATCACCACCGTGTAGACCATGTCGTTGATCACGAACATCGCCCGGTTGAACGGTTCCAGTGGATCGGAGATGGTTTCCTGGGATTCCTGGAATTCCATGTCATCGACCGTGTCCATGGAATCCCCCGTCCCCATCCCTGGACCGGCCCCTCCGGCCTGGACCGCCATCGCGGAGGAGCCAACGGAAGCCCCCATCGTCGCCGCAGTCCCCGGATCGGCGCCACCCGTCGCCAGTGATTCCGACGCCAAAAACAACGCAAGAAAAAAGATTATCGGGAAACGTAACGACATCGCGATCCTCTTTATTGTATCGGGTCCCAGGGGAACCCACGGTTCATCCGCCTTCCGTCCCGCGGACGATCGGGCCTGGGAAACGAAAAGCCGCCACCGGAAAGGCTCATTCAGGCGCCTTGTCAACCACACGATGATGAGCGATAATCCGACTGAATGCAATGATCGCGATGGACATCGTCGCAAAGGCGCCCCTGCCGGATATCGGCGCCGCAAAAACCATGTCGATGCCCGTCACGACCGGTCCGGGTCGCCATGACACTCCGGCGGAATCGATTTCACCGACGGACTTGCGTTGGCCTTCGAAACCAAGGTCGATTCATCAATGAAAATCCACTCTCGACATAAAAACAAATCGTGGTAGGAAAATTGTCAAGTTTATCGACCGATCCTTCAGGAATTCGCCCCGGGCGCCTCCTCGTCCTCCTCCAGGAACTGGGACGAGGGACCCTCGACTTCACCCTCGAAACAGGACGGATGTTTCTTTTTTTCCTGCGCACCCTTGCCGTCATCCCCGCCCCCCCGTGGCGCTGGCGCGACCTGCTCGTACAGATTCACTTCATCGGCGTCCGCTCCCTGTTCGTGATCGGACTGACCGCCATATTCGCCGGCATGGTTCTGGCGCTCCAGGGATTTTACACCTTGAGCCGCTTCGGTTCGGAAGCGCTCCTGGGACCCGCCGTGGCCCTGTCGATGATCCGGGAACTGGGGCCGGTCCTTTCCGGTCTCATGATCACCGGACGCGCCGGTTCGGCCATGGCGGCGGAACTGGGAATCATGCGCATCCGCGAACAGATCGATGCCCTGGAAGTGATGGGAATCCCCCCCATCCATTTTCTGGCGGTCCCCCGTTTCCTGGCAGGGCTCGTCGTTCTGCCACTCCTGACGGTCATCTTCGATGTCGTCGGCATTTTCGGCGGCTACCTGGTATCCGTGCAACTTCTGGGCCTGAGCGCCGGTACCTATTTTGGGGGAATCGAATCGGCAGTATCCATGCACGACATCCACACCGGTCTCATCAAGTCCCTCTGTTTCGGCCTGATCATCGCGTGCGTCTGTTCCTTCAAGGGATTTTTCGCCCGCCGAGGGGCCGAAGGGGTCAGTCATGCCACGACCTCGGCCGTCGTCCAAAGTTCCGTTCTGATCCTCGTCAGCGATTATTTCATCACCGCCATCATGCTCTAGGATCGTCCAGTGACCGCCCCGTCCCGTCATCAACCCACCTTTGGCCTCGGCCCCAAACCACTAGGGCAACGGCTCCTGGCCGCCGGCTGCATCACCCCGAAGCAACTCGATGAAGCCCTGGCCGCCCAATCCGCGATTGATCCCGGCGACATCAATCACCTTATCGGACGCACCCTGGTCGCATTGGGACACCTTTCCCCCGCGAGACTCCGTTCCTGCCTGACGGAACTCTTCGCCGAGGAATGCCGTGAATACCGTGCCAATCCCCACGTTCCTCCCATCATTTCCATGAAGGGGGTCGAAAAACGACTTGATGGCCGTGCGGTTCTCGATGGCATCGACATCGATATTCCCAAAAACCACGTTACCGCCATTCTCGGCATCAGCGGCGGCGGCAAAAGCGTCACCCTCAAACATTTCGTCGGCCTGATGCGTCCGGACCGCGGTACCGTCACCATCGACGGCAAAAACATCGAAGCGATGGCCCCACGTGACCTGCAAAACATCCGTCGCCGCATCAGCCTGTTGTTCCAGGGGGGCGCACTGTTCGATTCCCTCGACGTATTCGACAACATCGCTTTTCCTCTTCGGGAAACCTCCACGATGTCCGAAGCGGAAATTCAGGGAAGGGTCACCCGGGCCCTCGAAGCGGTCAACCTGGCGGGAATGGAACGAAAATTTCCCGACGAACTCAGTGGCGGCATGAACAAACGGGTTGCCCTCGCGCGTGCGCTGATCACGCAACCCGAAATCATCCTCCTCGACGAACCGACCGCGGGCCTCGACCCGATCATCGAAAATGCCATTCACCACCTCGTTTGCGATACCTTCATGCGCACCAGAACGACGATGGTCCTCATTTCCCACGCCATTCCCGCCATCTTCAAATGGTGTCATCATGCGATTGTCCTTCATCAGGGCAAGGTTCGCGCTTCGGGCCCGACACTGGCCATTCAGGAATCCGACGATCCGATCATCCGCCAGTTCATCCATGGCGATGTCGATGGTCCAGTCACCGTCCTGTAACCGCCATGGTACCAATCTCGACCAACGTTCAACCAAGAAAGGATCCTCCATCATGAAAGAGGGCAAACTGGAACTGTCCGTTGGCGTGTTTGTCCTGATTGGATTACTCTGTCTGGGATGGCTTTCGATCAAACTGGCACGCATGGAACTGGTGGGCGGCAATCATGTCCCGATCTGGGCCAAGTTTTCCTCGGTGTCTGGCCTCAAATCGGGAGCCACCATCGAAATTGCCGGCGTTTCCGTTGGCCGGGTCGATCAAATCATCCTGGATACGGAGGACTATGAGGCCAAGGTTCGGCTCCTCATCCAACCCGAGGTCCCGATCCAGGACGATGCCATCGCTTCCATCCGCACCAAAGGATTGATCGGTGACCGTTATGTCAGCATCAGTCCCGGTGGGTCGAACACTCTGCTCAAGGAAAACGATACCCTCGTGCAAACCGAACCGGCAATCAATTTTGAAGAGTTGATCAGCCAGTTCGTTCATGGCAGCATCTGATGGTACCATCCAAAAGACCGACATCCACCCATGGATCCCATCATCTCAACACAAAATTCGGAGACCTCCACACAATGAGGCGTCATCATCGTTTCATGGGCCTTTCCGCCCTTCTCCTCCTCTTCTTCCTTGCCTTTTCTGTGTCGGCCTCCCCGACGACCCCTTCCGCCGCCATGACACGTCTGGAACAAACCGTTCGCCGCGCCTTGGCCATCCTTCAGGACCCCACCTACATCGGCGCGGAACAACGGGACAACAAACGCAGGATGCTTCAGGAGATCATCTATCCCGCCTTCGATTTTCAACGGATGGCCCAGGGGGCAGTCGGCGTTCCCTGGAAAAAATTCACCCCCCAGCAACAAGAACGGTTTGCCCTGGCCTTTCGCACCATGCTGGAAAACACCTATTTCAACATGATCGAACGCTACAGCGGCGAGGAGGTCACCTTCACCAACGAAGTCCCCCTCTCCAATCAGGTTCTGAGGATCGACAGCATCGTCGCCGCCAAGGGGCAGAAATATGACATGTCCTATCGAATGTATCCCAAAGGGGATGAATGGTTGGTCTTCGACATCATCATCGAAGGGGTCAGCGTCATATCCAATTATCGTTCCCAATTCAAACAACTGCTGCAATCCGCCAATCCCGACATCGAGGGATTGCTGACGAAGATACAGGAAAAAAACAAGGAAAACAGCAAGGAAACAAAATTTTGACCCCCTGGGACCACACCATCGCCCGGCCAGCCGATCATGTGTTTTCGAACGTCCCGGACTTTATCAGGACTCCCGATCCACCACCCCGGACTCGATGTCCCATCATCGGATTGGGGTGGACTGGCGCTGGCGGCCCACGCCTCATCCCCTGGGCCGCTGTTCGCGACATCGGTCCGGCATCTTTTCACCTTTCTGGTGTTCACTTTTCTTGTCGGAGGTTGCTCCCTTTTCGAAGATCAAGGAAAACCGATCGACGCGGACGATCCCCGTCTGCATGACATCGAACACGTCAAACCGATTCTGCCGGCAAAGTTGAACCGGCATGTTCACATCAAAAACATCTCCTACCCGATCCAAGGTCGTTCCGTGGCGGGATTGAACGAGGCCATGCAACGGGGGTCCCCCTGCAAGGCCTCGATTCTTCATCACGAATCGGAACAATCGATCGCCTGCACCCAATCCCGATTTTCACTGGTTCTCAATGATGCCTCGCCAGAACATGTGACCGGTTTGTGCCGCTCGGAAAGTTTTCAGGTGCGGTTGCGAATCACCCTGACCCTGCCCGAATGGACCAATCCCGAAGAAGGGGCGCACGGGATGGTGGATGCCTGGGCGTTTTTTCATCGGGCATTGACGCGCCATGAAGAAGGGCATGCCCACATCGCCATTCGCGAATTCATCGAATTTGAACAGGCGGTCGATGACGCCTTTGCAGAGCTGCCCGAGAACGCCTGTGCCGACAAGCAACGAATCTTTGTCAGGCTCTGGAAGATTTTCTTCGACAAGATTGTCGCCCGTAACCGGGAATACGACCGCAGGACGGCACATGGAGTCAATAATGGGACCTCTTTTTATTGAAGATCATCGAACGTCGAGTTTTTTATTGATGCGATAAACATACGCCAGGACCTCGGCCACGGCGCGGTAGAGTTGCGGTGGAATGGTCTGCCCCACGGGAATCTTTCCCAGTACTGCCACCAGGTCGGGGTCCTCCATGAGGGTCACTCCGGCATCCTCCGCCTTTTTCATGATGATTTCGGCAATGCGTCCCCGTCCCGAGGCGGTCACCCTTGGAGAAGAATCCTTGCCACGCTGGTAACGCAATGCCACTGCCTGCCTGCGGCTCAAGGGATTGTCGTTTTTCTCTTCCGCCATCGATCCGTCACACCTCGACTGAAAACCCATCCCCCAATTCAAGGATGGCCTGCCGTTCTTCCTGAAGCATTGCCCGGGTCATGAGCGACAAATCCAGGGACCGAAGGGGAAGTTCCGCCGCGATCAGAGCCTGCCGCAATTGGCGGATCTCTTCGCGCAGGACGGAAAGCGATTCTTCCTCCTCCGCCTTCAAGGCGATCCGTAACGTATTTTCGGCCAGGGAAAGATGGGCCTGAATCGCCCCCAGGCGCGTCAGGTTCAGAGTGACCAGAACCGAGGTCTCCTCTTTTTCCCCCCCCTCCCCACCCGATCCGCCTTTCCGACGGCGACGCCAGATCAATTCTCCCAGGCCCCGGTCATCCAGCCAGAACACGCGGTACCCGAGGAACGGATCACCATCCGGACCCGGCGTGGTCCGGGGCAGAATCTCCTGCATGGCCAAAAGATCGCCCAGGCGGGTCAATGTCTGCCGCGCCGCGGCGAGTTCCTGTTCACCCGGTCCCCGTCCCGTCACCGGGTCGGCAACAGGTTGCAAATCCAGGGCGGCCTGGCGCAATTGCCGCACCATTTCGGAAACCTCTTTCCCCCCGCGAAGCAACTGCATCAATTCGCCCAGGTCCCCTTTGCCCAGGGCCTCGAAGGAAAAATTGGGCAATACCCGCTGCATGAGGGCTGCCAGGCTCTCCCCCTTGCCCGTCGCGAACAGGGAATGCGGCGTTCCGCCCTGACGCAAAGTTGCAAACAAGGATGAAAGTGCCGTTCCCTCCCGGGTCACGGCGCCCGTCGCATCCAAACCGGAAAGATGCATCAACCGCGCAAACAGGTCGGGAAGACGCATCAGACTTTGTTCCATGTCCGAAGCCATCCGTTGCGCCATTCCCGAGTCGCTCCCCAGGAGTCGAAGCGTCACCTGGGGTTGCAACTGCACCACCTCCAGACGAACCTGCTCCCCCGCCTTGAGCGCCTGCCCCCCAGAAAAGAAAAAACCACTGCCATCGGTCAGTCGCAGCACCCCTTCACCACGACCATTGATCTCACTGATGCGTCCCGCCACGACTGCCCCCTGGGTCAGCGACGAAGATGGGAGCGCGGTCCCCGGCGCATCGACCGGCTTGTTGACGGATTGAACCCAATTTCCGGAGATGAACATTGCCTTGCCCCAATCGTCTGGATGAAAGGACGGACTTCCAGTTCCCGGTGCGGCGGTCCATCAGGTGACAATAAATCATTTTCAGAGGTCGGAAAAACAAATCACCAAAAAAAAGAGGGATCCTGGTGCAATCCCCCGGACCCCTCTTTCTTTTTCAATATCCTCCCCGACATCCAGCCTTTGCCCCCTTCAGGAGGGCTTGTTGGCGATCCGCTTCAACAGACTCACCTCTTCCACCGTCAATCCGGTCTCCTGGATGACCCGTTCTTCATCCACATTGTTGGCCAAAAGCAGTCGGGCCTCGCGATAGGTATTGGATTTCGCGGCATCATCGCCATCCCCCCCGGACCGTCCCCCACCCATGCCCATGTTGAGCGTCCCCATGGAACGGTGCAGTTGGTTGATTTCTCCCTGAATGGCATTCAGATCGTCGCGAAACGCTTTGGGCAGTTTGTCCATGGCATCAAGCAGTTCGGTGCCCAACAGTTGCAACCGCCTGTTCAACTCCAACGCCGGATTTTCATCGTTTTCCACGGGTTCCCTGGTGGCCATTTCACGGCCCAGACGGGCGATTTCCTCGCGCAATGCCCGCACCTGTCCAAAAACCAGGGTCAGCCCCAGATACAGGATGAAAAAACAGGCGACGACGATGATGTTCCAGTATGTCATGGCTATTTCTTGCCGAGAACCCGCCGCATTTTGGCCCGCATTCTGAGGGCCGCCTTCGAGTGCAATTGGGAAATACGAGATTCGGTCAACCCCAGGGCCTCGCCAATTTCGCACATGGTCAGTTCTTCATAATAATAAAGGGTCAGGACCAGACGTTCTTTTTCCGGCAGACTTTCGATCGCTTGGCTCATGGCCAGACGCATTTCGCGCAAACCGATCGATTCGAGTGGATCTTCGACATCAGGATCCGCCAAAACCTCAAGAATATCCCATTCATCGTCTTCCAGGGAAGGGCGAATATCTTCAAACGACAGAATCGAGATCCCACGAACCGCGTCGAGTTGCTGATAAAACTCATTGACGCTGATTTGCAGACGCTCCGCCACCTCCGCATCCTCCGCAGGGCGTCCCAGTTCCCCTTCCAGCTGCTGATAGACGGTCTGGATATGGCTGGCCACCTGGCGAACCGCCCGAGGGACCCAATCCATGGCGCGCAGTTCGTCCAGAATCGCCCCCCGAACCCTGAATTCGGCATAGGTCTGGAATTTGATGCCGCGATTGGGATCGAATTTGGCGACGGCATCGATCAATCCCATCACTCCGACCTGAATGAGGTCGTCCAGATCCACCGATTGTGGCAGTTTCATGGAAATGCGACTGGCGACGTATTTGACCATCGGGGCATACTTGATGATCACGTCATCCCGGGACATTCCCTCCCAGGATTCCGAACTTTCCCTGATGCGGCCGGCATCCATCGTGGGCATGGCCATGGGTGGTTTCCTTGCGAGATGAGAATTATTGCCGCCGCCCTTCGTTGAGCAACCGGCGCCAGAAAAAGATCATCCGCCCATCATCCTGGCGCTGACGCTGCCAAAGACGGCTGATGCTTTCGGAAAGTTCCTGAAACGATTGCGAGGCAGGCGCCTCGGGGAAACGTTCCGAAACCTGCTCCCCATTGCGGACCGACTGGGCCAGCAATGGATCGTACGGAATATAACCTGCAAACGTCAGGCCAATATTCAGATGGGTCCCGGCAACCGAGGAGATCCGACGGTAGACATCCCGTGCCTCATTCTGGGTCCGCGCCTGATTGACCACCAGATCGAACTGCGACACCCGGTGGGTGTTGAACATCACCTTCATCAAGGCGTAGGCATCGGCGATGCTTGCCGGGTCGGGCGTGGCCACGACCATGATCCGTTCCACCGCCAGGACAAAAAAACGCACGTTGGCCGAAATTCCAGCCCCGGTATCAACCAACACCACATCGAATTCGGCATTCCAATTGTCGATATGGTCCATCAGGGCCAATTTCTGCCCTTCGGTCAGGGTACTCAACTCCGCCACCCCCGAGGCGGCGGGAAGGACCGTAATGCCGAAGGGACCGGGAACCGCCACCTCGTCCAGGGTCATGTCCCCGAGCAGAACATCCTGTATCGTATGTTTTGGCGACAGGCGCAAGACCACGTCAATATTGGCCAGGCCCATGTCGGCGTCGATGATCAGAACCTTGAAGCCCTGGCGGGCATACTGGATCGCCAAATTGACGGTCAGTAACGTTTTTCCAACACCACCCTTGCCACTGGTCACCGCCAGCGTATGCGGCACCTTGCGCTCGGACGGAGCCCGATCCAGGGCGGAACGCCGCGAAGGTCCTCCCTGGCGCTCCCCCGATTTTTTCTTCCTGGCCAGTTCCTGGAGGGTCGCAACCTGGTTGTCCATTTCTTCCATAGAGTGTTACCTTCACCATTCAGGCGGTTGTTCTTCTTCAATCCTTGATGTTTTTGACGAAGATTGGACTCAATCGTTCATATTCTGTTCCCGGGTAAACCAGGAGGCCAAGGTTTTCGGGGCCATCCAGCCCAGATTTTCCGGAACTCTCTGACCATCGGTGTACATCGTCAATGGCAATCCCGATTTGATCGCCACATTGAGAATTCCGCCATAGGTGACGGTTTCGTCGAGCTTGGTGAAAATCAATCCGGTCGGATTGAGCACCGAAAAACGACGATGGATCGCATGCTGCTCCGATTCGCGTACATTGGCCGACATGCACAAGATCACTTCCCGGTCCTCCCCCATCACCGGCAGCAGGCCAGCGGTGGAATTGACCTGGCGCCGGTTGTACGGGCTCGAACCCACCGTATCGACCAGAACGAAATCGCAGCGGTTGAGTGAATGGAGTCCAGCCTTAACCTCCGACAGAGACCGGGCCACCACCAAACGCACCTGGAGCAGTTTGGCATAGGTTTCCAACTGTGCCACCGCCCCGACGCGGAAGGTATCGAGGGTCACCAAGCCCACCGACCGTTGGCGGTTGAGCATCAGATCGGCAGCAATCTTGGCCAGGGTCGTGGTCTTGCCGACCCCCGTCGGCCCTACCAGGGCCACCACCCGCGCCTTGCCGCTCAAGGGATCGCGAAACTGGAGGCTTCCCTTGAGCGCAGCCTCCATGCTGTTGCCCGATTCCCGGGAGCTGACGATGATCTTGCGAGCGATCGGTTCCTCCACCCCATGCATCAGAAGCCAGCTATAATTACGTTTGCTTTCGGGATCCAACGAGGCCAATTCATCCGATCCCACCGCCACCGACATCGCCGGGACCTGTTTTTCCAGGCTGCGCAACCCCTCCTTGATGGAATGCACGTCCGGTCCCGGGCGTCCCATTCCTTCCGTTCCCCGGACAGCCTCGCGTGCGCCTCCTCCTCCTCCTCCCTGGCCATATCCTCCCGGAAGACGCCCCCTGGAAACGGGCATCTCCACCGGATCATCCACCACCGCCGAAAACCGTCCCGACGTGTTCGGCGCCCGTGACTGCGATCCCGGATCCACACTGCCCCCGCCGCCCCTGGCGGCACTCGGACAGGCCGTCACCTCGATGAAGGTCTCACCCAGGGCCGACCCACCTTTGACCTTTTCCCGGACGCTGCGCGTAGTCAGGATCACCGCATCCTCTCCCAGTGCTTCCTTGACCAGATTCAAGGCTTCACGCATGTCCCGTGCTTTGAAGGTCGAAATATTCATTGTTGTTCCGATGTCGTTGGTTTATTCGATCAAAATCAGGAAACAGAAACTGTCCCCAAGGAATAGATCTGAATGTTGGATGGTATTTCGTTCTGCGACAGAACGACCAGATGGGGAATGGTCGATTCGGTCGCCTGTTTCACAAACGGTCGGGCGCGAGCGCCGGTGATGATGATCGGTTGGACCACCTGGGTCGCCACCTTTTCCACCTGGGCGCGGAGTTGATTCAGAAACAGTCCCGCCGACCGGGGCGCCAGGGAAAGGTAGGAACCATACTCGCCATCGACGATGGCCTCGTTGATCATGTTTTCCGCATCCGCCCCCAGCACCAGGGCTCTCAGGGAGCCGTCATCCTCCAGATAGCGGGTCACCAGGGAACGCGACAGCGATTGCCGTACCAGTTCCACCAACTGTTGCGGCTGTTTGACCACCTTGGCGAAATCGGCCATCGTTTCCAGGACGGTGGTCATGTCGCGGATGGAGACCCGTTCGCGCAACAGTCCTTGAAGGACTTTCTGGATCCCTCCCAGGTTGACCACGTTGGGAATGAGTTCATCGACCAGTTTGGGTTGGGTTTTGGCCACCATGTCGAGGAGGGTCTGCACCTCCTGCCGGTTCAACATTTCATGGGCATGTCCATGGATCATCTCGGTGATGTGGGTGGCCAGGACGGTCGCCGCATCGACCACCGTATAGCCCAGCATTTCCGCCCGTTCGCGATCATGCGCCGTGATCCAGATGGCCGGCAAGCCAAACGCGGGTTCCCGGGTCGGCGCCCCCTCGATCTGCCCGGTCACCGCCCCTCCCTCCATGGCCAGGAAGTGTCCCACCTTCAACTCGCCACGACCCACCTCGACCCCTTTGATGTAGAAGGCATACTCCCCCGGGCGAAACTGCAGATTATCCTTGATGTGGATGGGGGGCACCACGAACCCCATATCGACGGCAAACTGCTTGCGGATCGAACGAATCTTGTCGAGCAGGGTCCCGTGTTGGCTTTCATCGACCAGGGAAATCAGGCCGTAACCGACATCCAGACGCAATAGATCGAGGGCGAGAAATGTTTCGATCGGTTCTTCCTGTTGCGCCTCTTCCTGGGATTGGACCGCCACCTCGCGGCTGACTGCCCGTTCCTTGGCCTCCTTTCTGCGAAACAAGACGTAGGCCCAGATTCCCATGATGATGGCAAGGAAAGAGAAGGGGATCGTCGGCATTCCCGGAACGATGGCGAACAACCCCAGAACCCCGGAACTGAGCAGAATGACCCGAGGATTGGCGGTGATCTGCCCACCGACATGGTCGGCCAGGTTTTGATCGGTCGAGGCGCGGGTCACCAGAAAACCGGCGGCGGTGGAGATCACCAGGGCGGGAATCTGGTTGACCAATCCATCCCCAACCGTGAGGATGGTATAGATATTGGCTGCCTGGGCGGCGGTAAGCCCCTGGCTGACGACACCGATGACGAATCCCCCGACAATGTTGACCAGCGTGATGATGATCCCCGCCACCGCATCGCCACGGACAAATTTGGAGGCACCATCCATGGCCCCGAAGAATTCCGATTCCGCCTCGATTTCGCGGCGCCGGGCCTTGGCCTCCGCTTCGGAGATCAGACCCGAATTAAGATCGGCATCGACTGCCATCTGTTTTCCCGGCATTTTGTCCAGGGTGAACCGGGCCGCCACCTCGGCGATGCGTCCGGCGCCCTTGGTGATGACGACAAAGTTGATGATGACGAGAATGGTGAAGACGATAATACCCACCACCGTATTGCCACCGACGACAAACTGGCCAAACGACCGGATCACCTCGCCCGCTGCTGCCTCGCCCTCCGCTCCGTGCAGCAGGATCAATCGGGTGGTGGCAATATTGAGGGCCAGGCGAAACATCGTCGTGATGAGGAGGATACTGGGAAACGATGAAAAATCGAGGGGTTTATGGATGTAGACCGTCGTCAGAAGTATGACGATTCCCATGGAAATATTGACGGAAAGAAACAGGTCCAACAACATCGGCGGCAACGGGATGATCATGACCATCAGGACGACGATGATCCCCGCCGCCATGACGAGGTCATTGAGCCCTTTCACCCGTCTCAAGGAAAAGGGAATTGCAGCCAAGTTATCCTCCGCTATAATCGTTGGGGTATTCGTCGGTCGCAATCACGGTCCATAACCCGACCCAACCCATGACAATCGGGGACATCCACCCTTCACCGACCGCAAAAAAGAACGGCGTCCCGTGATGATACGAAGGCAAAGCAATAACCATGCCTCATTATCGACAGCAGCGACTGTCCCTGGATCAAGATTGATTCTTCGGCAATCGCCCCCGAGGGAGATGGACTGGTACTCTTGCGAAAAACATGATTCAATCAAAATGGACGCCAGGAGGATGGCGTCCTGTCCTTCGTGGCGCCTGCGATGACGGATTTCGCTTCTCCTCGCGGATCCTGTCGAGAAAAACAAAACCTTGATGATTGTCAACTTCCCAATGCCCACGTTCCCTTGTCGCGAAAAATGTGATCGATGCGTTGGTTCGAACGACGGAAGAATCCCATGATGAATGTCTCCTTCCGGGTTGTGCTCACATCGGGTTTGGGGGTGATGTTTCTTTTTCTGTTGCTCGTCGCCCAACAAGGGCGCCATTTTCTGGAGGTCTCCGCATCAAGAATGCAGGTGATCGTTCAGGAACACATCCCCGTTCAGGAACATCTGCGGCTGCTCGTCCGTATGCTCAACAGTTCGGTGGCGATGTTTCACCAGTACCTGGCCCGCGACAAGGTTTCCGCCCACGGCGTTGTCGTGACCTTGACCTCGCTCGGCATCCAGACGGAAAAACTGGAACGGCATCTGCTGACGTTGGGGTGGCAACCTCCCGAAACAGGTGGTCCGGGCAGCCTGGGAAAACGGGTCCTGCTTTCGTTTCAGCACCATGTCGTCGAAGAAAAGAACGATCCGGCCAACGATACCAGCGTCTTTTTGCGTCAGCGGATCCAGGCCGACCTGGACGAACTGGTCAGGCTGTTCAACAACGAACTCGAAGCGATCCGCCTGGACCATCGGCACGACCCATCCCTGGAACAACGAATCCAGGAAATCCGCGTCCTTCTCAACGATGCCAGAAACGAGGTTCAACGCTATTTCACACGCGATGTCACGACGTTGCGTCATTTTTTCATTCCGCTTGAGCGAATGCGGATCCTCCTGGAAAAAATCGAGGGCACCACCTCCCCCACCGTTGACGCCCAGGTGCGACAATCATCCCTGGCAATCCGCCAAGGGCTGGAAAGGTACAAGACTCTTCTGAAATCGTATGAAGAGGAAATGGCATCGCAACAAAATCATGATCATGATGGCGTTCAGGAACTGCTTGAAAAGGAAATTTTCGATACCTTCGAACGGATCGACGGCAACATCAACGAAATCGCTCAGATGATTGTAAAAATCGCTGGAGTGGAACAAACACGGATCATCCACGACGCCAACCGACACCAACGGATCATGCATGACGTTTCGCTGGCGGGTGGCATGCTTTTTCTCGTTTTTGCCGGGCTTGTCTGGTACATATTGACGGTGCGGGTCCGGACCCTGCATCAGGGAGCGGAACGATTGAGTTCCGGGGATCTGGAATTTCGCATGGCCAGCGGAAACAAAGACGAACTCGGCCAACTCGCCCACCATTTCAATCAAATGGCCGAGACACTGAACAGTCAACGACACCGGCTTCTGGAGGCCAGTCAGGCCAAATCTCAATTTCTGGCCAACATGAGCCATGAGATCCGCACTCCGATGAACGCCATCATCGGGTTGACCGAATTGAGTCTGAAAAAAGAGTTGCATCCCCGGGTGCGCAACCATTTGACCAAGGTGCTTACCGCCGCCAAGTCATTGCTGCGCATCATCAACGATATTCTCGACTTTTCCAAGATCGAGGCGGGCAAACTGGACCTGTTGCCCAAAACCTTCCGCCTGTTCGACCTGTTCGAGGAAATCGGAGATCTGTTCCGGCAACAGGTGGCGGAAAAGAATATCGAACTGGTGCTGTCCCTGGCCTCGCCCCTCATGATCGAGACGGTGGGCGACTCCTACAGGTTGCGGCAGGTGCTGGTCAACCTGGTGGGCAACGCGGTCAAATTCACCCATCGGGGCGAAGTGGTTCTCGAAGCGGAATTGATCGAGAAAACACAGGATTTTGTTTGCGTGGCGTTTTCCGTCCAGGATACGGGAATCGGCATCGATACCTCGCAACAGCAGCGGGTGTTCGAGGCGTTTTCCCAGGTCCAGGGCAGTCCCAGCCGCAATTTTGGCGGAACCGGACTGGGGCTGGCCATCAGTCGGCGTCTGGTTGCGATGATGGGGGGTGAGCTGAGCATGGAAAGCAGGTTCGGGCAGGGATCGCGATTTTTCTTCACCCTGAAACTGGGACTGCCTTCCGAGGCGTCGAACCCCTGTCTGCTTTCGACGGGAACGCTGGAGGGCATGCGCGCCCTGATCGTCGATGACAGCACGTCGGCCCGGGAAATTCTGGAAGAGATGTTGCGGGATTTTCGTTTCGATCCGATGTCGGTCCCTTCGGGCGAGGAGGCACTTCGAGCCATGGACCGGGCGGTCAGCGACGGCGCCCCGTTCGGGTTGATCCTTCTCGACTGGTTGATGCCGGGTCTGGATGGCCTGGAAACCGCTGCCCGCATCATCGATGAAAAACGTTTTTTTCAACAATGGAGCGATGCCTCGGGGAGATGGATCGGCATTCCCAGGATCATTTTCATGAGTGCCTTCGGCAACGAAGCATTTCAGGAGAAAGCGGAGTTTCTCGGCATCCGGGGCTACCTGGAAAAGCCCATCTGCCGATCCGGGCTGTTTGACGCGATCATGACCGTTTTCGGTCTCGATGTGACCCTTTTCTATCGCAACCGGACGCGAAAAGAATCGGAAAAGCAGATCTGGACAACGATGTTCGGCGCGCGCGTGTTGCTGGCGGAGGACAATGAGATCAACCAGATCGTGGCCCGCGAAATTTTGGAAGGGGTCGGTCTGGTTGTGGAAGTTGCCGCGGATGGACGCGCGGTGCTGCGCAAGGTCAAGGAAAAATCCTACGCCGTCGTCCTGATGGACCTGCAAATGCCCTTGATGGACGGCTTCGAGGCGACCCGCCTGTTGCGTGAAAATCCCGCCTGCGCCCAACTGCCCATCATCGCCATGACCGCGCACAACCTTGCCGGAGATCGGGAAAAGTGTCTCGCCGCCGGCATGAACGATCATGTGGGTAAGCCGATCAACACCGAAGAGTTGTTTCAATGTCTGTTGCGCTGGGTTCATCCGCGCCAGGAAGACCGCGACCTTCCCGGACCTTCCGCCGAGCCCGTTGAAAAACGCCCGTCCCTTCCCATGACGCCACCACCCGCGTCTTTTCACCCATTGCCGGGACCCCAGACCACTGCGCCGGGCACAATCCTCCTGCCAGAAACGCTGCCAGAGTTGGACCTCCAGGAGGCATTGGAGCGACTGGGAGATGACGAGGAACTGCTGCTGAAACTCATGGAATTGTTTTTCAAGAAATATTGCGCTGCCTCCCGGTCCGTGGACATGCGTCGCTCCTGGAACCAGGGCGAACCTCCGGAGGCCATGGCCGCCCTGCTCCATTCGATGAAAAGCAGTGCCGGCAACATTGCCGCGACAAACCTGTATGAAGCGGTACGGGATCTGGAACAGGCCTTCAAGGAAGAAAATCTGGGGGAAATCCCGGAATTGTTGGCGTCCTATGAAACAGAGCTCGACAAGGTGAAAAAATCCCTTCGCCCCCTGGTCACAAGCCCCGATGAACCTTGCGAAAACAACGACCCCGGCCCCCAGCGCGATGATGATGCGACCGATGTTCTGGACGCCGGATCGATTGACCAGTTGCTGGGTTCGCTGGAAGTTTTCCTGAGGGAACAGGACATCGAGGCCATCCAGATTGCGCGGTTGCTCCATCGAAAGATTTCCGGCCCCGAGGACCGCAGGGTTTTGGCGACCATGGTGGACCACCTGGAACACTTCGATTTTGTGCATGCCCGGCACGTCCTGATGAACATGCCCGCATTCGGAAACCGTCTCCATGTTCGATAACGCCCTGATCGACCGCCGGAATTCCCTGCCACGCATCCTGATCGTCGATGACAATCCGGCGGATATCAAACTTTTGATTGGCATTTTGTCGGAACTCGGACGCATCCAGGTCGCGACCGATGGCGCGCAGGTTCTCTCCCTGGTGAAAAACCATCCCCCGGATTTGGTATTGCTGGAGGTTCGATTGCCGGGCATGGATGGCTTCGAGGTCTGCCGGTCCCTGAAATCCGAACCGGAAACCCGCATCATTCCCGTTATTTTCATCACTGCCCATGACACGCCCCAGGGACAGGATACCGGTTTGGAGTGCGGGGCCATCGACTATATCGCCAAACCGTTCAATCCCCGCTTCATGCGAATGCGCATCGGCAACCAATTGCGACAGCGCGACGAGGAACGCATGCATCAACGACTTTGCCTGCAACAACAGTTGATTCTGGATGCGATCGGGGAAGGAATCATCGGTTTCGACCACCATTGCCGGATCACTCTGGCCAATCCCGCGGCGACCCGTCTGCTGGGCGCCCCCGAGGCGGACCTGCTGGGTCTGCGGCTTCAGGAAATGACGCAACTTGACCGCATCGATGGCACCCCATTCGAGACGGAGCAATGCGTCTTATGCCATCGAAACGACGATTCCGTCCCGAGCCACCGGGGAGAAGCGCTTTTTCGCAACCGCAACGGCATGCCTTTTCCCGTGGAATATACCACGTCCATGGTTCGGCACGAGGGAAGGCGCCTTGGTTGCGTCGTCGTCCTGCGCGATATTTCCCGGCAACAGGAGATGGAATTGCGCTATCAGCGACGTCTCGCTTCCCGAATCGCCATCAATGCCCTGCTGGAAACCAGCGTGGAACCGATGAGCATGGAACGGCAACTTGATGTGGCCCTGGAGATCATCCTTTCGGTCTCCTGGCTTCCCTCCCTGTACAAGGGGGCCTTTTTTCTCGTGAACCACGTCACCGGACACCTGGAAATGGTGGCCTCCAAGGGCCTGTCCCCCGAGGCGAAGGCCTGTTGCGCCCACCTGGCCCCCGGAGAATGTCTTTGCGGCCAGGCGGGTCAGACCCGGCAACTGGTCTTCGCCGGCGAGGATGAGTGCCGCCATTATTCCGAGGCAGGAGAAGACCTTCACCACGGACACATTTGCGTCCCTCTGACCGACAAGGAGCAACTGATCGGCGTCGTCACAATCCCGGTGAAACCTGGCCACAAACCCGACACCGAGGAATTGGCCTTCCTCACCACACTGTCGAAAACCTTGACCAGCATCATCGGACGACGGCGCCTGGAACAGAAAGTAAACGCGACACAACCTTGGAAAGGATGAATCATGAAACGCCCCCCTTGGCCTGCCATTGGAATGCTCCTGTCGCTGATCGCCACTCCGGTTTGGGCGGAACAGGAACTGACCGCCTCTCCGGTCTCCCAGCCGCCGATCATCGATGGTCGCCCCGACCCGATTTGGAACACGACCACGGAAATCACCACCAGGGACAAGGTGACGGGAACGGATGTTCGCCTCAAGGCCATCCAAACCGGCAATCAGCTGTTCCTCATGGCCATCTACGACGATCCCAAGGAAGAACGCGAACACAAAACCATGATTTGGAATGACACACTGAAAAATTACGAAACCGGGCCTGCCAGAGAAGACACCTTCGTCATCAAATGGAGCATGGAATCCGATCCCATCGATCTCTCCCTGTCGGCGGACCATCCCTACCGATCCGACATCTGGTTTTGGAAAGCCTTTCGGACCGATCATGCCGGTTATGCCGATGATAAAATCGACATCTACAGCATGGATCCCCTTCCCGATCATCAGAAGGTTTTGTCCAAGGAAGGTTATGTTTATTATCTGGTACGCCAGGGGGATCGCGGCCAGGCCGCCTACGAGCCCAGATTAACCGATCGCTTCCAGGGGAAAACGGTTCCGAAGTTCACCCTGAAAACCCCGGATGGCAGTCGTGCGGATGTCAAGGCCAAGGGATATTGGGAAAACGGTCAGTGGTGCATCGAGTTTGGTCGGGCGTTTTATACCGGAAACAACGATGACCTTCTGTTCCAGAAGGGGGGTCGGCATCAGTTCGGGATCTCGATTTACGAAATCGCCGGGCGGCCCGAGGACCCATCGCTGGACAAGCCTCTTTTTGGCAGCGGCGAAGTGGGAGAAACCCTGTTTCTCGTCATCCCCTGACCGAATGCCGATCAAGGTCGCCCGGTCCCCGGATGGCCACGCCGTTTGACTCAGGCAAAGTGTTCCAGGATTCGTGCGACCTCGATCAGGAGGACATCGGTCAATGCGTCACTGTTTTCCGTGCGGTAGCGCCCGATGGCCTGGACCACCCCATCGGCACCGGCGGTGACGTTGGATTGCAATGGATATTCAATCTGGTCGAGATGGCTGAAAAAACGAATGTCGTCCACCGCCATGGCGAACCGGGTCCCGTCGGAAACAAACACCACGACATACTCCCGCATGTACCGCTGCACCAGGTCGCCAATGCCGTTGAACAACTCCAGCAACGATGCCAACAGGCCATTCTCGGTCTTGTTGATCAGCGCGACCGCATCCTGTTTTTTTCCCTCATCGATCAATTTCTTGGCCTGGATGGCAATGCCGTGAATCTCCTTGTGCGGCGCGTCGAAACGGGCCATATAGGTATTCAGGTAACTGTTGTCCGAGGAAAAGGTGTCGTACCATTTCCCGAAGGCGCACAGATGAGGATTGGTCTGGACCGAGAGGGACCTGTCGTGAAACACTTCATCCTTGAGTTTGTTCAACCAGTTGACATGGTCCTGCTTGCGCATTTCCATGGTGGTCACCAGCTCTCGAATCTCCTCCGTCCGCGCCTTCGACCCGAGCAGGACTCTTAGATCGAACAATGGCAGATTGCCCTCGCGAAAGGGAATCACCCCCCGCATCTCCGGAGGACTGTTGGGGACCGGAGTGAACTCCGGCATGTCGATGACCGAAACAATGTCATGGGAAATGACCCCATAGGGAGTCCCCTTGACGGTAAACACCAGATAATCCGAATCCCGAGAAAATGTTCCTGTCACCGTTCCCCCCTGGTTTGGCGCGGTTGTTCCTGAAAGGTTACCCCTTCAATCAGATCTTCACATGAATAAGAATATTCTACATCATGATCTTCAGGAAGTTAAACAAAATCCTAAAGGCTGTCGGCGTTGTTTCTGGCCGGTAAAAACCATATCGCCGTGGAAGATTGAACGCGGCAGGATGATTCAGGAGGACAGACCATGTCGCGCTTGAGCGTTGAGGCGTTGGAACGGGCGGTAACTGCATTGGAAGATGGGCTGCGTGAGTATGCCGAACATCCTGTTCTGACCATGCGGGATGGCGTCATCCAACGGTTTGAAATTGCCATGGACCTCTCGTGGAAACTGCTGCAACGCACTTTGAAGGATATTCTGACGATCAACCCGGGAGCGATCCGAACCAAGGAAGACATGTTCCGTGTTGCCGCGGAGTACGAGTTGCTCACGAATACGGAGCGTTGGCTGGGTCATTACGAAGCCCGAAACCAGACTTCGCACATCTACGATGCCGGTCTGGCAGCGCAGGTATTCGACCGTATTTCCTCGTTCCTGCCGGATGTCCGGGAACTTGTCGCGAGGTTGAAGGATGCCGCTTGATCTCCGATCCGACCACCTGGCCATCGTCCAGGATATCCTGCGGCATCATGCGCCGGACCGGGAGGTGTGGGCCTTCGGTTCCCGGGTCCGGGGAACGGCACGCGCGGCCTCGGATCTGGATCTGTGTATCCGGGGAGATGAACCCATTGGGTTTGAACGGCTGGGGCGGTTGCGGGATGCCTTTTCGGTAAGCGTTCTGCCCTTCAAGGTGGACATGGTGGATTGGGCAACGACATCAGAGGGATTCAGAAGGATTATCGAAATGAACCGGGTGGTGGTGCAATATTCGGAAAGCGGTTTTCGCGCATCAATTTTAGAAATATCGTAACTGCCCAGGTACCCTCTGGGTTCAATTATTGAAAGAAAAAAGGGGTCTGGGGGATTGCCCCCAGGGTTTTGATTTTTCTTTTGATTTTGATTTTGATTTTCCACGCGCCATTTCACCCGAAGCGAATTTCCGCGTGATTTTTGCGGAAATTCGCGTAGGCGCGCACCTTGGTCCTGGTCTTTTCGCGGTTTTTGCGAAAAGACCAGGACACATTGCAAGTTTCCATCCTGCAATGCGTTTGCCCTTCTTCGCAAGAAACGCGAAGAAGGACAGGCCAAGGGGCGCGTCTTACGCGGTTTCTCGCAAAAACCACGCGAGAAACCGCTTCGGGTGAAATGGCGCGTAAAAAACAAAGTCAAAAACAAAATCAAAACCCTGGGGGCAATCCCCCAGACCCCTTTTTTCTTTCAATAATTGAACCCAGAGGGTACCTGGGCAGTTACGGAAAAAAAAGAATCCGGGGGCGTCCCCCCAGGGGGTCGAACCTGGCGTCACGTTCTTCCGACCAGTCCCGGATCCATTCCGAGGGACTGATGCGGAGGATTCATTCAATACATGGCAAACATGGTCTGTTTTGACATGGATGGTTTCGTGTATCATGATTCATGCATCAATCATGGATGCAACTCCATCGGCGGTCCCAAGACAATCATGCCCCAGGATGTACCTTTCATACAACGTTTTCTCAGAAATTCCGGGCGACTGGAGTTTGCGGCGTTGGAAGCCCTTGCCGGGAACCACGATGAACAGCAATTCATTCGCCAATTGCAGGTTCCGGTCCTCATGGGTAACGAGGTGATCCCTGGGACGTTGACGAGCCGACCGAACGAGGTCGTGATGCGGTTCCAGGCGGATGAACCCGACCTTCGTCAACGTCCCGTCCCGATTCGTCCTTCCCTGATGCACCTGATCTTTCCCTTCATCAAACGCAAGGATTCGGATCGGGAGGATTTTTTTTCGATCGGTCGGGACGAAGGGAATGATTTTGTCCTCCCCGACTATACCATCGCCCCCATTCAGGCGGGAATTCGGCGGACAGGGGCCAATCGGTATCTGTTGCGTGGCGCTGCCACCGTCAATCCGACCCTTCTCAATGGCCGCGTCAATGATCGCGGCGAAATGTTTCTCCATGACGAAGACCGTCTGACGTTCGGTCGTTATGAATTTCTTTTTTTGACGCCAAGTGCGCTTTATTGCCGTTTCCGTGGGGTGGAACTGAAACCGAGGATCATGCAGTTTCTCGACGCATTGGGAAAGGCGGATCACGATGCGCTCAAGGATTATGCCATCCGCCATGGTCAGGACCTGTTCGTGCAGTTGATCATGAATCCCAGTTTTGTCGGGTCGGGCTTGTTCCGGGGATATTCCCTGGACCGGTCCCTGGAGGATACCGAGACGACAATGGCGTTTCTTCCCGACCTGACGTTTGGTCCTGAACCCAAGCAGTTGAAAATGCTGGAACGGGCCATCTATCCCCTGGTGATGCCGGAGATCGATGGGGAATCTTGCCCGGCCATCCGGATCGGACGGGCCGAGGCCAACGACATCATCATGCCCGAGGGATCCATCTCCAATCGCCATGCCTGCATCGACATCCTGGGGCCTGGACAGTATCACCTGAGCGATCTGGATTCGACCAACGGCACCTTCGTCGATGGCAAGGCCATCCCTGCCAGGGGGATCGATCTGAAGGACGGCCAACGGGTCAAGATGGGACGATTTGAGTTCATGTTTCTTTTCCCCGGATCGCTTTATTGTCGCATGGCTCCGGAGAATGTTCGCCGATGATCTGGAGGACTGATGCCATCGGCGATGCCATCGGGGGGCGGACTTTTATCGAGGAGCTGGTTGACCCGAGAAAGAGGTCAAGGCCTGGAACATGGTCTGGGCCAGGGTTTCGGTGAAACTGCGTCCGATTCGATCGACCCAGTGGTCCCTTGAGGTGAAATCGACTGTTTTTTCGACCTTGATCACCTCACGGGCAATCGATTGGGCCGATCCGAGTTCATCGACAAGACCCAGTTCGACCGCCTCGTCCGCGGTCCAGTAGAGTCCCTGGAATAAATCTTTTTTCCAAGGTTTCAGTCGATCGCCGCGACCGTCCTTGACCGCCTGGACGAACTGGCTGTGAATCCGGTCGAGGATCCCCTTGGCATGCGTGACCTCTTCTTCCTGCATTGGCCGGAACGGATTGAGAAATGCCTTGTTTTTGCCCGCGGTCAGATTGCGGTCCTCGACACCGATTTTTTCCAGGACCTTTTCCAGCCCGAAATTGAAGAGCACAACGCCGATGGAACCGACGAGGGAGGCTTTGTCGGCATAGATGCCGTCGGCGGCGGCGGCGACGTAATAGCCGCCCGAGAGGCAGGCGTCTTCCACGGCGGCATAGAGTGGGATTGTGGTGTATTTCTTGCGCAACCGTTTGATTTCATCGTAAATCAAACCTGCCTGAACGGGAGAGCCTCCCGGGGAGTTGATCCGGAGGATGACGCCCCGGGTATCGGGATCCTTGAAGGCGGCGTTCAATCCCTTGATGATGTTGTGGGCCCCGGCGGGGGCGCCGCTGGCGATGGGACCTGTCAGTTCGACGATGGCGGTGTGTCCTTTGTTTTTATCCAACGACTTCAGGGAGACATCGTCCCAGTGGCCATCGAGTCCGACGACGGCGAGAAACACCAGATAGCCGACGATGAACAGTCGAAAGAACAGTCTCCAGCGCCGTCCCCGCCGTTGTTCGGCGATGAATTGGGTGAACATCTCCTCGATGACCCGCCGCTCCGAGGCCCGTTCCAATTGCAGATGTTCCAGCAGGGTGTCGCTGGAGGCGGCTTTTCCCTGGTCGAAGGGGTCGGAAAGTTCTGGTTCCATTTTGTCCATTCAGGAGCGGCCTGTCGCATGCGTGTTGGGATGGTTTTCAGGTTTGAGGCGAGAATCCGATCCCTTCCTTGGGTTTGATTTCCACCACGTTTTTGAGGGTGGCGGCCTTGAAACGCAACCGGTAGACCTTACAATTCCGGCATTGCTGTCCTGTTTCCTCGCACAGGTTGTTCTGGTTGGCCCAGCAGGGGGCCTGGTGATCGGTGATGGCGGGACAGTTGGTCCGGGAACGATAGTCGCAGGGACGGATTTCCCAGCAGGGAATGAGCGACATCAAGGCGCGAATGCCGGCGATGCTGAGACTCGACTTGATCATCCGGCGCAATTCGACGAACCAGCGGATGTCCTCCTTGGAAAAATAACGGGTTCCCGCCTTGTTCTTGTAGGCAATGAACAGCCCTTCACGTTCGTACATGTGTATGGTGCGCAAGGAGATGCCAAGCAGCCTGGCTGCTTCTCCGATCTTGATCATTTCCTCCGGGCCGCCCGAACCGGCGTCATCGGCCCGAGGGGGGAAATCGTGAGTGTCATCGTCCGATGGTTTGGACATCGCGTGTTGCCAACCTCGCAGGGAAAGGATTGTTCCTTCTCGGGAACGAAAACACGGCATGATCAGGGGATGTTAGGATTTTCGGGAAAGATTTGTCAATCCTTCAAGTGGCGCCCGTTTCCATGATCGTAACTATTCAGATCCCTTTCTCGATTCGGGATTATTGAAAGAAAAAAGGGGTCTGGGGGATTGCCCACAGGGTTTTGGTTTTGGTTTTGATTTTGTTTTTCCACGCGCCCTTTCACCCGAAGCAAGATTCCCGCGTGGTTTTTGCGGGAATCTTATGGCTGGGCGGGTTTATTGTTTGGACGATGTTGTTTATTGCTGATAGTATATTACGGCGGGCGAATATATGTAACCGTTCAGATTCCGTTCTTCCCGCGTTCGTTTTGGATGATGTTTGTTGAAGGGGGTATGAACGGTTACGAATATATGGTCAGTAGTATACAGTAATATGACCATATCAAAAAGAAAAATAATTGTCGATAAATGAAATTTTCCAAGGGGGTGGACTGTTTTTTCTTGCGGTCACAATGAAAATGAGTATACATCCATCTTCGTGATTTTTCATGGGTGTCATCGAATTGCGGTGGCGCCTGTGGAATGGAAGGTGATGAATCTGGAATCATTTTTTCTGAATGAACATTGATGAGCGACTCCGCAAGATCTTGGGCCTTGGTTATGATTCTCGTCCTGACGGGTCTGTCCGTAGGCGGGATCGTGATCGGTGTGCTTTATTTCACGACCTTCAAGGAACAGACGGCGACTCTGACGCGCGTGGTCAGGGGCCAGGCGCATCTGGTCGAACGCCTGGCCAATGAGCGTGGAGTGGACCTGAATCAAGATAATCATTTGGATGAATGCGCTCTTGTGCGGAAGATGCTGGAAATCGTTCAGGGGATCGATCTGGGAGACAGTGGAGAATTTGTTCTGGGACGGAAGAATGGTGATCAGGTCGAGTTTCTCTTTCCCTCGTCCCAACTTGACAACACCATTCCACCACCGGTTGATTTTGGCAATTTTCTGGCGGTTCCGATGCAGAATGCCTTGATGGGCTTGTCCGGGGTCGGCATCGAAACCGACTACCGTGGTGAAAAGGTTTTGGCTGCTTATCAACCGGTTGGGGTATTTGGCTGGGGGTTGGTGGCCAAGAAGGATGTCAAGGAGCTGCGGGCGCCGTTTGTCCATGCCGCTTCCGTGGCCGGATCCGTCGGAATGGTGATCATTGTCCTGGGGGTCGTTTTGTTTCGGTGGATCGGTCAACCGGTTCTGAGACGGCTTGAGGATTCCGAGAAAAAATATCGCGATCTGTTCGAATTTGCCAACGATGGCATTCTCTTGATCGATCTGGGAAAACTGGTCGTTCAGGATGTCAACTGGTTGGCGGCCAGACAATTGGGGTATGCCCGGGAGGAATTGTTGGGGCTTGATGTTCGGGAAATCTCCGTCTCCGATCCGACCGAGGAAGCGGAGGATTGTTTCCTTCGACTCATGCAGGCGGATGGCCTGGTATGCAACCATCTGTTTCGCTGCAAGGATGGCAGTCGTATTTTTGTCGAGATCAGCGCCAGAAGATTGAGCCTGGGGGGCGTTCAGGGGGTTCAATGGTTGGTCCGGGACATCACCGAGCGCAAAAAAATCGAGCATGAATTGCTCAGGCATCGAGAAAATCTGGAAGAAATGGTCCAACAAAGAACGGATGAATTGCGCAAGGCCAGGGATGCCGCTGAAGAGGGCGCCCGGACCAGGGAAAGTTTCCTGATCAACATGAGCCACGAAATCCGTACCCCCATGAATGGGGTGCTGGGCATGGCCGACCTGATTCTCAAGACATCCCTGAGTCAGCAGCAGCGCCATTATGTCGAGACCATCCATCGTTCTGGCCGCACGCTTCTTAGAATCATCAATGATATTCTTGACTTTTCAAAAATCCAGGCGGGTCGTCTGACCTTGGAGAGGCTTCAGTTCGATCTGGATGTGGTGATCCTGGATATCCGGAACCTGTTTTTGCAGCGGGCACGTAGCCGGGGTCTGACGTTTGAACTGCGTGTCGTCGAAGGAGTTCCCTCGCGTCTTGTCGGGGATCCCTATCGACTCAACCAGGTCTTGTTCAACCTGGTCGGAAACGCCATTAAATTTACCGAACGGGGGACTGTTGTATTGTCGGTGGATCTTTTGGAACTGCATGAGGAAAATGTTCTGTTGCGCTTTCATGTCCAGGATAGCGGCATTGGCATTTCCGAGGAATTTCAACGGAACATGTTTCAGGCGTTCTCCCAGGAGGACACTTCCGTTGCACGCCGCTTTGGCGGGACAGGATTGGGTTTGGCCATTACCCAGCGGTTGCTGTGTTTGATGGGGAGCCGTCTGGAGGTGGAGAGTGTTGTGGGGCAGGGGGCGAAATTCTGGTTCGAGGTTCGTTTCGACAGACCACAACCTGGGGATCAGGAGGGAATGGGCGTCTGGCAACAGGCGCGGCAGTCGGTCATCGATGCAAATACGATGTTTACGGGAAACATCCTTCTGGTTGAAGACAATCTGGTCAATCAGGAGGTGGCGGCAGCCACCTTGGAATCGTTCGGGTGCCGGGTGACCGTCGCCGGAGACGGCAGGCATGCGTTGCACCTTTTGTGCGAATCGGACTGTTCTTTCGACATCGTGTTCATGGACTGTGAAATGCCCGTTCTCGATGGCATTGAAACGGCCATGCGTGTTCGGTCCTGGGAACGGCAGAATGGAAAACCAGGGGTTCCTATCATTGCCCTGACGGCGCATGTTCTGAAGGAAAGCCGTCATCGCTGTCTCGATGCGGGAATGAATGATTTTCTCCGTAAACCCTTCAGCCCGTCTGACGTGGGTGAGATGTTGCATCGTTGGCTCCCTCCAGAACGGGCGGTAATTCATGAGAAAAAGGAATCCGATCCTCTGGCCCTCTTTTTCCTTGATCAGGCAACCTCTCTGGACGCCACGCCATCGGATCATGGGGGGGGGATGATGGCATCCGATCCCCTGGTCGCCTTTTCCCTCGATCAGGCAACCGATCCAGATGCGACGTCGGCGGAACACGGTGGGATGAAAGACGGTGGGATGGAAGAGATTTTCGCCATGCCGGTTCTGGATCGGGAAACCTTGGGACACATCGACGAATTGTCCAGCAAAAGGGGCAATGACCTTTTGGAAAAAATGGTCGGTCATTTCACCCAGCGAACGCCACTTCTGCTGGCCGAACTCAATGCAGCCATCGAGCGTGGTGATGGCGAAGGGGTTCGGGTGGCGGCGCATACCCTGAAATCCTCGGGTCTGGTCATGGGAACCCAGCGTTTGGCCGGGCTGGGCCGGGCCATGGAGAATGGCTGCAAGGATATGGATCGGGCACGGATCCTTGTTCGACAGGCATTTGTTGTCTACGAAGAATCCTTTCAGGCTCTGAACGAACTTCTTCATGGGCCGTCCCGGGCGATGGAAAACCGTGGCGCTCCGGCAAGGACACGGGACTCATGAAGGATTCGATCCGACTGGGACTGATGGCTCCCCTGACGGGGCTGGTACGGATGTACGGTCGGGAAATTTCGTTGGCGGGGCGGATTGCCGTTGAGGTTGTGAATGAAAACGGTGGCGTGTTGGGCCGCCCGTTGCAATTGGTGATCGAGGATGATGGCAGTCTTCCGGACAGTGCTTTGGTGGCCGCGGAGAAACTGGTCCGGTTGCACGGGTGTTCGGCCATGATCGGCAATCTGCTTTCCAATTCGAGAATCGCGGTTGCGTATCGGGTGGCGGAGGCGCAGAGAATTCCACTTCTTAACTTTTCTTTTTACGAAGGGAGCATTCTCAGTCGATATTTTTTTCATTTTGCCGCCCTGCCCAATCAGCAGATTGAAAAAATGATTCCTTTCATGAAGGAAAAATATGGTCCAAGGATGTTCTTTGCCGGAAACAATTATGAATGGCCTCGTGGATCCATCGATGCGGCCAAGAAAACAGTGTCTGCGGTGGGGGGGGAGGTCGTCGGAGAGGAATATCTGGCGATCGGAGTCACTCGGGAGGACATCGAGTGTTTGTTGGAGGCCGTGGCGCGATCGGGGGCGGATGTCTTTGTCCCCTATTTTGCCGGTTCGGACCAGTTGTCGCTGCTGAAGCGGTTTTCCGAAAGGGGTCTGAAACGTCGGATGGCAGTGGTCATGGGACATTTCGACGAAGTTCTGGCCAGCCTTCTGCCTGCGGAGGTCAGAGACGGGTACTATTCGAGCAATACCTATTTCATGTCGCTTCAGACCGGGGAAAACCGTCGCTACCTTGAAAGGTTGTCCGCTCAGCCTGGCATCGACGGGTTGTGGCCGCATGGCAATGGGGTCCTGACCAATTTTGGCGAAGGGGTGTATCTTTGCGTCAAGGCATTTGCCCAGGCGGTCACGCAGGCGGGCTCATCCGATTCCGAGGCGATCATCGATGCCCTGGAGACCTTGACCGTGACGGGTCCCCAGGGGGAGGTCCGCATGGATCCGACCACGCATCATGCCACGGTCAACACTTTTCTTTCCCGTTGTGACGCGGAGGGACGATTTGCGATCATCGCTGATTTTGGTGCGATCCATCCGATCATTCCGTCGCGCTACAATCATCTCAGGATTCATTCCCAGGCTTCCCGCGAAGAGGATATCCGGCTTCAGGCAAGGATGCTTGAGCAGATGTCCGAGGGGGTGTGCCTGATTCGGGCGGTGGACGGCGTGATTGTTTATACGAACGCCGGATTTGAACGTTTGTTTGCCTATGAAAGTGGCGAGGCCGTCGGCCTTGGGATTGAGCGGACCTGCGGCGGTTCCGACAGGGAGACAAAGAGAATCCATGACGAAATCAGGGACCATGTCTTCCGCAAGGGGACCTGGAAGGGGGAGATTCACTCCGCGAAAAAGGATGGGACGTTATTCTGGTGTTCGGTGTCCATTACCACCCTGACCCACGCCGAGCATGGCGAGGCATGGATCACCGTCTTCAAGGACATCACGGAGCGCAAGGAAAACGAAAGGGAACTGGGTTTGTATCGGGAAAACCTGGAACGGATGGTCAGGATCCGAACCGAGGAACTGCAAAAGGCGCTCGAATCTTCCGAGGCAGGGGCGCGGACCAAGGAACGATTTCTGATCAACATGAGCCATGAAATCCGCACGCCCATGAATGGGGTGCTGGGGATGGCCAGCCTCATGTTACGAACCCCGATGACGCCAAGGCAACGCCACTATGCCGAAACCATCCACCGTTCCGGACGTGTTTTGTTGCGCGTCATCAACGATATTCTCGACTTTTCCAAGATTGAGGCCGGGCAGCTCAGCCTGGAGATATTGCGGTTCGATCTGAATGTGTTGATTTCCGACGTGGCGAGCATGTTTTCGCAACGGGCCAGGAGCAAGGGGTTGGACTTCAACTTTAACATGGATGAAGGTATTCCGGTTCGCCTGCTGGGGGATCCCCATCGTTTGAGCCAGGTATTATTCAACCTTCTGGGCAACGCGATCAAGTTTACCGAAAAAGGATCCGTCACCTTGTGGGTGGATGCCGATGAGGAACGAGAGGTCGATGTTCTGATGCGGTTCAAGATTGCCGATACGGGGATCGGAATTTCCGCGGAATTTCAGCGGAACATGTTTCAATCCTTTTCTCAGGAGGATTCTTCGATTTCCCGAAGGTTTGGCGGAACAGGACTTGGATTGGCCATTACCCGGCAGTTGGTGCGGCTCATGGGGGGGAATCTGGAGGTGGAAAGTGTCCAGGGGCGGGGAACGTCGTTCGGGTTCACGATTCGTTTTGGCAAACAGAGGCAGGAGTTCGTGGAGGAAACTTCCGATTGGCAGCGAACCTCCAAGGCCTCATTCGACGAAGGAGGTTCCTTCGATGCGGATGTTTTGCTGGTGGAGGACAATGTGGTCAACCAGGAGGTGGCGGTGGCGATCCTGGAGCAGCTTGGTTGCCGGGTGACTGTGGTTGGCAATGGTCAACAGGCATTGAATCTTTTGTGTGGTGGCGTTACACCGTTTCATGCCGTGTTCATGGATTGTGAAATGCCCATTCTCGATGGCATGGAAGCGACCCGGCGTCTTCGTCTCTGGGAGAAGGAGCAGGGAGGTCATGTGCCTGTCATTGCCTTGACCGCGCATGCCTTGCCGGAGAGTCGGCGGCAGTGTCTGATTGCGGGGATGGATGATTTTTTGCGCAAGCCGTTCAGTCATGGAGATGTCGCGGTCGTTCTCGACCGTTTGTTGCCGCTGGAATGTGTTCTCCGATCGGGAGAGGAGGAGATTGGCCGGGGGAGAGCGGTACTGGAGGATCCGGTGGATTGGTTTTTGGGCAGAACGGCTTCGGAAAATTCCCTGGAGCGGGAAGAATGGGCCATTCCGATCCTGGATTGGGAAGCCGTGCAGCGCATTCGCGATCTGGATCGCAAGAATGGCGGCGAATTGATGGAAAAGATGATCCGGCATTATCTGGAACGGACCCCGCTGGTGCTGAAGGAACTGGGACAGGCTCTGGAACAGGGTGATTCGGGTGGCGTGCGGTTCGCAGCCCATACTTTGAAGTCCTCCAGTCTGGTCATGGGGGCGGCGCGGTTGGCCAAATTGGGACGCATCATGGAGGAGGAACATGCCGATTTGTTTCGGGTTCGGCAACATTTTCAATTTTGTGCCCAGTTTCTCGACGAGGTCGCACTGGCATTGGGCCATTTGCGGCAAGACGGCAATGAATGATGGGTTGCGGACCATGAACTCCGGAGAGATTCATGAATGATGATTACAATGAATATGATAAACCTTTGATATTGGTCGTCGATGACGAATTTCTGCAACGATTGCCCATGTGCGAGGCCCTGTCACAAGGTGGTTTTCGTGTGCTGGAGGCGGAGGATGGGGTTGATGCGTGGGCATTGATCCGCGAGGAATCACCCGATCTGGTGATTTCGGATGTCATCATGCCGCGGATGGATGGGTTCGAACTGTGTCAAATGATCCGCGGCGCGGAAAAATTGCAGCATCTTCCGATTGTGTTGGCCACTTCATTGGATGATCTGTCGTCCATCGAACATGCCTACCGTCTTGGGGCGACCGATTTTATCACCAAGCCCATCAACTGGAGTTTGTTGGGGCATCGTATACGTTCAGACTTCCTGATCCCTCGTTCTTTCCAGTTGGCACTTTTCCGACGAATATTACACCAATTCGTAAATCAATTTATCTCCCGTCTCAGGGTGGCAGAACTGGATCTGGTTCAGTTCTGACAGAAGCGCATGGATCGCCCGATCATGCGCGGGGGTGGCCATGCGGTGAATTCGGATCGTAAGCGTTTTGGCGCATGTGTCTGGAACAATGTCGGCGGACGAGACAAAAAGTGCCCGAATCAATGCGCGAGCCTCTTCCTCCTTGTTTAGATGTGGGCGCAGGATTGCTACCAATGCTGTTTCAGCCCGATAGGCGATCATTTTTACCGTATCGGACAGCATTTTGTTCAGTGGCAAGAACTGTGTTGGACAATCCTCCAGTGGCAACATGTCGAGGGATACCTTTCGCGTAACCGTTCAGACCCCCGCTCCCTCCGGGAGAGGGTCGGGGTGAGGGGAACAGAAACTCCATCATTCAAAGGGCTGTGGTGATCCTTGAAGAACCATTCCAATTGCTTGATTTCGTGACGAGATCTTTCTATGGAATTACCGTTGATCAAAGCGCCGGTTCCCTCACCCCTGCCCCTCTCCCAGAGGGAGAGGGGAAAAAATCCAGGGGGGGTCTGAACGGTTACTCCTGGTCTGTGAACATTTCTCAATCCAGCCGCTCCATTCAACACAAAAAAAATCGCTTGAGAATTGATTCATTGACAGGAACTACAAAAAGTAGTTACAATAACAGCATGAACATTTGCTGGGATGAAACCAAACGACGGACCAACCTGGTCAAACATCGGATGGATTTCCGGGACGCTGAGGCAGCCCTTTCTGGTCCAACGGTTACGGTCGAAGATGTTGGCCCTTACGATGAACAACGGTTCCTTACGTTAGGACTTCTTCGCAGTCAGGTTGTTGTGGTAGCCCATGCAGAACGAGGTGATCAGACCCGGATAATTTCTATGCGAAAGGCGTTAAAATATGAGAGGGAAACCTATTTCTCCTATTTCCGAAACTGATTGGGATGCCTTGGATGGGTTGACAGACGACCAAATAGATGTAAGCGACATTCCTCCCATCTCTCCAGAAATGTTTGCCAATGCTTTGGTAAGACGGGGGATCGCTACCCCAGCCACGAAACGGCAGATTACGTTACGCCTTGATGCCGATATACTGGAATGGTTCAGGGCAAGGGGACGTGGGTATCAAACCCAGATCAATTCCATCCTCCGTGCTTACAAGGATGCGCACAAAGCAAGTTAAGAGCTTTCAATTCCTTGACGTATGCATGCGTGTCGAAGGTGAGGGCGGTCATGTCCAGATCTCCAGCAAAATTGATGACAAAATCAGCTTACGAGGCATGTTTGGCGGACTGCTTTTCCGCCATTCCCTTGTTTCACGCCTTTTCTGGTCCTGGGGAGATTCCCGGGAGCTTTCCACGGAAATCTAAAGCAACTTCACCAGCGCCGCCACGACACCGACGGCAACGACCATCAGGCTTCCGAGCTTGATCACCATGCGTTGTTCCAGTTCCTTGAGCCGAACTTCAACCTTCGTGTCCAGTTCCTTGATGTCGCGCTTCAATTCCGCTCGGACCGACTCGATCTTGGCATCCAGTTCCTTGATGTCGCGCTTCAATTCCGTTCGGACCGACTCGATCTTGGCATTGAGTTCCATTCGGACCGACTCGACCTTGGCATTGAGTTCCGTTCGGACCGACTCGATCTTGACATCCAATTCCTTGATGTCGCGCCTCAGTTCCGTTCGGACCGACTCGATCTTGACATCCAATTCCTTGATGTCGCGCTTCAGTTCCGCTCGGACCGACTCGATCTTGACATCCAGTTCCTTGATGTCGCGCCGCAAGCCGGCATCGACCTCGGCCAAATCTCTCTTGGTAGCCAGTCGGTCCTCGATCAGGGTGACGAGGGCCTCGGCCTGGATGGCTGCCTGCCGCTCATCGACCCCGGAATCCTTCAGTTTCTTGACATAAGTATAGGTATCAAACGCAGTCGTCTGGGGCATCGGTCTTTCCTTTTGGAAGTTCCTGTTCACTTTTTCCCTCCCGCAAGCATACGACACAGGGAAAATTTTTGACAGCAAGGATGTTCATGACGTCGGACATGGAGTTTTGCAGCCTCTGCAAAACACCAACGGCGGCGACGGCCATGGCGGGCATATGGAGAAGAAAAGTTGCGTCAATCCCAGGGGAACAGCCCACGTTTGAAGCGGCTCATGGGATGCCGATTGCGCGGTCCCGATTCGGCCATGGGAACGAAGGGAGGGGCGTCGATGAAGGGGTTCGGAGCAGGAAGCGGCGCTCCGTTATTATTTTGATTTTGTCGCGCCGCCAGGATCTTCCGTGTCAGCTGTGGTTCGCCAATCTGCGGTTTTTTCGACAAGGACAGAGGTCCGACGATCGAGATCGGCAGCACCGCTCCCTCCAGTCGATCCCAATAGGGGACATCCATTCCCTTCAAGGCCGCCTGGGCATCGGCCTGGAAGGTATAATCCACCGTCAACGCCAACAGGTCTACCTCTCCCTTGCCCTTGATGACCGAAGAGTTGGACACGGCCAGAAGGTCACTGTTGAGCAACCGACCCTGACCGACCCGGGCCGTTGCGGTCAGTTCGGAAAAAGAGGTCACCGGATCGTCCACGCCCTCCCGAACCGGGGCAGCCTGAATTGGACGTCCCTCGATGCCCGCCACCAGATCGCGGATCGACCGGGTCAGATCAAGTCCATGAAAGGCGCCGTTTTTCATTCCGAGCCAATAGGACCCCTTGAGATTTTTCCGCGAAGAAACGGAATCGTTGCCCGATGTTTCCACCCGACCTGAAAGATCCATGATCCCCGACAACCAGTCCACGCCGGCGATGGTCTTGAAGAAAGGTTGAATTTGAATTCCCTTCATTTCCTTTTCCACCAACATCCGTGTTTCATCCCCACGACCGTCGATCTGGACCTTCTGTTTCCAATTTCCGTCATAGAGGCCGAACTGAAAGGGTTCCAGGTTCAGAAGGCGATCTTCCAAGGCCATGCCGAGGGTGAAGTTTTCCACTTCGGCTCCGGAAAGGCGCACTTTTTTCCCTTCAAGGATTCCTTTCAGGCGCAAGTCGTCGGGCAGGCGTTGCAACAATCCCGACAAGGCGATTTCCGGAATCAGGAGAACGGCCAGAGGTTTGTTTTCCGGCAGTTTATTTCCGGGAGCCATCGGATCCCAGTACCGATCGACATCGACGTGATTCATGGAAAGCTGGAAATCGACGGCGTCATGCGTTCCTCGTGACCAGTTCAGGCGTCCCTCCATCTGGGTATCATCGAGGTCGAGATGCAAAGGCTCCAGGACGATTCCCTGTCTGTCGGCCTTGAAGCTGCCATGAAACTTTCCCTTGGCAAAAAGGTCCTGCGAAAAGACCCGGGGCAGCTTCTGGCCCAGGGAGAGGAACAGTGCTTTTGGATCGAAGAGTTCCGATGCCAAGGACCCGCTCAGGGTGACATCATCCCATCCATTTCGTAATCCCCGAAGGTCCAGGTCTCCTGCCAACCGGATGTCCGCGGGCCCCTGAAGGCTCATCCGGGAAAGATTCAGGACCCCCTCCTTTTCCCGCCAGGTCACCGCCGAACGAAGGGAAAGATTCAATCCCGCCGGAGGAAGCTCATCGGTATGGACCGTGCTGGTCAAACGAACATTGTCCATGGTTCCAGTGGCGGAATCGACCTCCCACAATGCCGTTCCCTTGACGACCGTCTTCATGTCCCTGAGCGAACCGTCGGTGAACCATCCCGTGAGGACCAATTCAAGATCCTTTGCTTCCACGCGGCGCTTCCCGAAATCCAGGTCGATTCCGGCGGTGAAACGAAGTTCGGACTCACGCAGGAAAATTTTTTCCGAATGGCTTGTCACCACGAGGTGGACGTTGGCCATCTCAAGGGTGTCGCCATCTTCGTGAACCTGGTAGTCCAGGAGCACCCGTCCCCATGCGTCAATCGGGCTGCGTTTCCAGTTGCCACTGACCTCGATCCCCGTGCCGCCACCATCCAGGGGATGGCTCAGGATGGAAACATTTTCCAGAAGATGGTCGATGTCGCGATGTCGATCCCGCCAGTGGATTCTGGCCCCTTCCACCTGAAGTTTTCCCATGGAGATGGCCGCGAGTCCGGAAAGCGCGGTCCGTATATCCGAGTCCGGTTCTCCATCGGAACCGTGTCCGGAGGCCAGTTCACGCAACCGCCCCCAGGAGGTTTTTCCCACGATGCTCCCCAGATCGGGCCAACGGGTGATGCCATCCGCTCCCCGCTCCAGAGTGATCCGAAGGTCTTCCAAAGCCAGTTCCACCACATCGAGCCGTCCGAGCAGCAAACCCGTCCCCCGGACGACGAGGATGGCCGATTCGAAAGCTGCCTCCGGACCGGAGGCGGTCCCTTCGGCGGCCTGGAAGCGTGAAGGACCGAGATGGATTTCGACATTGGGAAAGAAAGAGAAGGTCAAATTCCCTTCGATGACCATTGGCCGTCCCGTTTTTTCCCGGATGAGCCGGGCGATCTGTTCCTTGATGAATTGCGAATCGAGAAAAGAAGGCAGTGCGGCATGGAGAACAATGACCACGACCGCGGTCAGTGACAAACCGATGACGATGGTCGCCTGTTTTCGATTCATGGACACTGTTCCGATGAGAGGAAGGCCAGGAGTTCACCGAGGCCGGGAGCCATGTCATGACTGGCCACCAATTCCAGTTCCCGGGCGGCCATGGCCGGATCGCCCAGGGAGTGTCGAATATCGCCGGGTCTGGGAGGAGCGAAACGCATCGGCACCGGGTATCCCACGACGCGAAACATGAGTTGCACCAGTTGGTTCAAGGAGGTTTGGCGGCCTGTGCATACATTGTATATCAGGGGATTGTCGCCCCCCCGTTCCATTCCTGCAAGCAAAAAATGAATGACGTCCCGAACATGAACGAAATCACGGGTCTGCTCGCCGTCGCCGAAAATGGTGATCGGTTGTCGTTGCAGTATTTTTCCGGCGAAGATGGAAATCACCCCCGAGTAGGGCGAGCGGGGGTCCTGCCGGCGACCGAAGACATTGAAAAAGCGAAATCCGACAGTGGGAACGCCGTGAACCCGGGTTGCGACTCTGGCGTGAAGTTCCGTTCCGAGTTTGTCGGCGCCGTAGGCCGTCAGGGGACGGGTGGTTGCGTGTTCGCCCAATGGAAGTTCGGTAGTGTCGCCATAGACCGCCGCGGAGGAAGCGTAGACGACCGGAATGGGGTTTTTACCCCGGCCAGCGGTGCGTGCCGCCTCGAAAATGGCGATCGACCCGGTTTGATTGACCCGGTGGGTCGTCAGCCATTCTTCATTGGAACGGGCTACCGAGGCGATGGCGGCCAGATGCCAGCAACCATCGGTTCCTTCCACGGCCTGGCGTACACGGACGGTATCGCTCACATCACCGACCATCAGTTCCACGCCATCGGGAAGATTTTCACGGCGCCCCGTGGAAAGGTCGTCCAGGACCCGCACCTGGTCGCCTCGGGCAACCAGGGCGTCGGCCAAATGAGAACCAATGAATCCGCAACCACCAGTGATCAGGTATTTCGCCATGTCATCGAAACTTTAAAGTGTCCCGGTCTTTCCCAAACCGCGAAAAGACCGGGATCGGTGGCAGGTGGTGTTGCCAAAATGCGACCGGTTCAGGCCAGACGCAGACGTTCCACGGGTTTTCCCTTGTCCAGATGCTCGTCGAAAATGACGGGCACGTCCTCGGGTTTCACCCGGCCATACCACACCGCGTCGGGATAGACGACAACGGTAGGGCCCTTGTCGCACGGTCCCATGCAGAAGGTGCCGGTGACCTGGACTTTTTCGAAAAGTCCCCGTTTTTCGACTTCTCCCGCCAGCGCCTCGAAAACGCTGCCCGCTCCCGCTTGGCTGCACGATCCACGTGGATGTCCCGCCGGTCTTTGATTCATGCATACGAAAACATGGTGCTTTGGTTTCATGTTCCTGAACTCCTGAACGAATGTTTGGAAGGTGAACAGGGCGTAGCCAGGCCGCCATCCCGCGTTCCAGCGGCGTTCCTGGCGGTCTTGCGGCGACCCGGACCGGATGCCGGAGGACCCGTCCGTGGCGTGTTCATGAAAGCCGGTTCGATTCCATGGCATCGCGATCGTGCCCCGGATTCTGGTGACATACGCGGCGAATGTCAATTCATCCTTGCTTCCCCCAGGGGTAAAACCATCTGAAAATGGCTTGTCCGACTTTTCTCCGTCCGGAAGAACCATCCTTGAACCTTTCATCCGCATCGGTTTAAGATTGATCCCGGTCTCATGCCCCTTGATCCATCGTGTGGAAGATTGATTCCTTGTCGTTCAAGTGAATCATGATATACTGATAATGCCCAGGCCTGATTGGCTTGAAGACGTGGCATTTCACGACCGGATTCCAGGACTGAATGCTTCCGGGTCCTTTTCCTTTTTTGGATTGAAAAAAACCTCTCAATAACAGGAGTTGTCCATCATGCCAAGCTTTGAACTCAATGGCCGTACCTACGAAACCGATGAGGACGGATATCTGGTCAATCTTTCCGACTGGAATGAAGAGGTCGCTGCCTATGTCGCCAAGCAGGAAAACGTTGACATGTCTGAAAATCATTGGGAGGTCGTCAATTTTCTTCGGGAATACTATGAAGAATACAAGATTGCACCGATGATCCGCATTCTTACCAAGGCCATCGGCAAGAAACTTGGCAAGGAAAAGGGAAACACCAAATACCTTTACGATCTTTATCCGGGCGGACCCGCCAAGCAGGCGTGCAAGATCGCGGGCCTTCCCAAGCCGACCGGTTGCGTCTGAGGCTTTCCCCCTCCAGGGCTTCTCCTTGCATGTTTCGCTGGTCCATTTTCCTCAAGGAGGAGCCCTGGTTGGAGCCAGGGTGTGCCGTGTCACCTGGAGTCTGTCGTGGTGCTTCGATGCAGTTAAGCGATTTTATTGGCGCCATGACCTTCAACCCCAAAGATGGACAAGCCGGATGCTGACCTTCCTTGCCTACACCGTTGCGGGGATTTTTTCCGTGGGTTTCGTGTGGAAAATCTTCGTCTACGCCCGATCTCCCGCGCCACTTCTCATTCCCACAACCCCTGCGCCGGTGACACGAGGCGGGGTGGCATGGCGTCTTTTTCGGGAGATTGCCTTTTTTGAAAGCCTGTTCAAGGCGGACAAGCTGCTTTGGATTGTGGGGTATGCTTTTCATGTCGCACTGGCCCTTGTTCTCGTCCGGCACATCCGCTACTTCGTCGATCCGTTGCCGGAAATCTTTGCCCATTACCAGATCGTTGGCATCCTGGCGGGAATGGCCATGGTGGGGGCGCTTTTCGTTCTGTGGGGGCGGCGTTTTCTCATCGATCGGGTGCGGCACATTTCTTCTCCTGCCGACCATCTGATCCTCTTGCTGCTTCTGGGAATCGGTGCCTCCGGTTTGTTGATGGACTTCGTGCTGCGGCCCGACATCATCGCGATCAAGAATGCCATGTCTATGATGTGGCGTTCTCCGGCGGTTGCCTTGTCGATGGCCGGTCCGGGTGATGTCGTGTTTCTTTTCCATCTGATCCTGGTCGCGGCGCTTCTGGTGATCTTTCCTTTCAGCAAGCTGATGCATTTGGGGGGCATCTTTTTCAGCCCGACCCGCAATCAGGTGGACAATCCAAGGGAACAGCGTCACATCAACCCATGGTATGTCGAAAAGTGATGTTTCAAGCGTCTTAAACGTCCCTGTTGTCGTCACAATCCCGAGGATGCACCGATGGCCGAAGCGCATGATGTACCCAAACTCCTGGATGACATCGAAACCCCTCCCTTGAAACCGGGAAGCATGGGTCACCTTGCCCCCTATCCGGCTGTCGAAAAGCACATGAAGCCTCTTGGGTTTCCGGAAGCCAGGGTCCCGGAATGGGAAAAACGGGGTGTGGAAAAACTTGGAGAGATGCTGAAAAAATACCGTTCTCTTCAGGTTTATCTGGACATTTGCGTCAAGTGTGGCGCCTGTACCGATAAATGTCACTATTATCTCGGGACCGGCGATCCCAACAACATGCCGGTCCAGCGTGCCGAATTGATGCGCGCTGTCTATCGCCGTTATTTCACTCCGGCGGGAAAAATGTTTCCAGGCCTTGTCAAGGCGCGGGATTTCGACGAGGAAACCCTCAAACTGTGGTTCACCTATTATCATCAGTGTTCGCAGTGTCGGCGTTGTTCGGTCTTTTGTCCGTATGGCATCGATACGGCGGAAATCACGATGGCGGCCCGGGAAATCATGGATGCCATCGGGGTGGGACACAAATATTCCACTGAAATCGTTGCCAAGGTGCATGACATCGGCAATAACCTGGGGATTCCAAAACCGGCGCTTTCGGGGACCCTTCAGTTTCTTGAAGATGACATGTTGGAAAATACCGGGCATGAGATCAAGCTGCCCCTCGATCAGGAGGGCGCGGAGGTTTTGCTGGTGGCCCCCTCCGCCGACTTTTTCAGTGAACCGCACATTCAGTCGCTCATGGGCTATGCCAAGGTGTTTCATCAGGCGGGAATCTCCTACACCATCAGTTCCTACGCCTCGGAAGCGGCCAATTTTGGCATGTTCATCGGCAGTTACGAGCAAAAGAAAAAAATTTCCAAACGGATTGCCGAGCAGGCCCGGGCCTTGAAGGTCAAGCGGATCGTGGTTGGAGAATGTGGTCATGCCTGGCGTGTCGCCTACAGTTTCTGGAACACCCTCAACGGGCCGTTCGACTTTTTGGACAGTCGCTATCCGGTGCCGCAGCACATTTGCGAGTTCACCCATGATCTGGTCCAGCGTGGCGCCTTGAAGTTTGACAAGGAAGCCAACGATGGATATGTGGTCACCATGCATGATTCCTGCAATGTGGCGCGGGCCTCGCGCATGGGCAACGTCCCCGGAGGTCAGTTTACCATCCCGCGTGATCTGATTCGCGCCTCTTGCAATCATTTTGTCGATATGGACGAGGATACCATCCACGAGAAAACCTTGTGTTGTGGTGGCGGTGGTGGACTTTTGACCGATGAACTGATGGATTTGCGCATCCAGGGGGCGCAACCGCGTGTGACTGCCCTGAAGAAGGTCATGGATGAACACAAGGTCAATTTCCTGGCGCTGATCTGTGCCATCTGCAAGGCCCAGTTCAACAAGATTCTCCCTGCCTATGGCATTTCCATGGATACGGTTGGAGGGGTGCATCAACTCGTCAGCAACGCCATCCGCCTGGGGGTCAATAAAGGAATCGTCTGAGCCAGGTCCTGGAGCTTGGAATTCCGGAGTTCGATCTTTCTTCTCCTTCCAGAATCCTGGACTGGAGGAGGAAGATCGAACTCCGTCCTGCCCGGTGTTTGTGGTTTTCCCTCCTTTTTTGAAGGATTTTTCCCATGTCACGGCGTAACCAACGTGAGCCGGATCGACTCAGGCCGGTCACCATCACCCGTTCTTATGTCGATCATGCCGAAGGATCCTGTTTGATTACCTGTGGCGGCACGCGCGTTTTGTGTACTGTCTCGATCGAGGAACGGCTTCCTTTCTGGATGCGTGATCAAAATCGTGGTTGGATCACGGCGGAATATGGCATGTTGCCTCGTTCGACCCATACGCGCAGTCCGCGTGAGGCCACTCGCGGCAAACAATCGGGGCGTACCCTTGAAATTCAGCGTTTGATCGGACGTTCGCTGCGTTCGGTGGTTCAGCTTGAAAAATTGGGGAAAAGGACGCTTTGGATCGATTGTGATGTGATTCAGGCGGACGGGGGGACCCGTACCGCATCGATCACCGGGGCGTTCATCGCTTTGACGGATGCCTGCCGTCGTCTCCACCAGGGGGGAATCATTGCCGAGTTTCCCATTGCCGACCATGTGGCTGCGGTCAGTTGTGGCATGGTTCACAACATTCCCATGTTGGATCTGGATTACGAGGAGGACTCTCAATGCCAGACCGACATGAATTTCGTCATGACCGGCGATGGTCGTTTTGTCGAAATCCAGGGTACTGCCGAAGGCAATCCGTTCACCCGGGAACAATTCAATGCCTTGCGAACGCTTGCGGAACAGGGGATCAACGAGTTGGTCCAATTGCAAAAGAACGCCCTTTCTCTTTCTCCCCAGGTTCATGATTATTGAAAGAAAAAAGGGGTCTTAAGGGATTGCCCCCAGGGTTTTGATTCTTCTTTTGAATTTTCTTTTGATTTTGTTTTTCACGCGCCATTTCACCCGAATGGCGCGTAAAAACAAAGTCAAAACCCTGGGGGCAATCCCTTAAGACCCCTTTTTTCTTTCAATAATTTTGAACACGAAGAAGGATTTGAATCGTTACATTTTCCGAAGGGTTCAGATTCAGATCAGCCGGACCAGGCAGTCGTCGAGAAAATCAAGGCCCCTGGCGGTCAGGCGAATGATGGAATCATCCAGTTCGAGGAAACCTTCTTCGACAAGAAAATCGACCTCCTCCTTTTTTGTTTCCGCCAGATCCTTTCCCGCGATGCGATGATAGAGCCTTCTCGAAATGCCGGAGGACAGCCGTAAACCCATGAGAAGACAAAGACCCGCCTCTTCTTCCGGGGGTGAATATTCGATCCAGGCATGAGGGGAACGTCCCGCTCGGGTCGCCCTGAGATAGGCCTCCAGAGGCCAATGGTTGACGCAACGGATGACATGATCTCCGGCCAGGGTGATCCTGCCATGCGCGGCGGGTCCGGCCCCCAGGTAGTCTCCGGAACGCCAGATTTCCAGATTGTGCCGGCAGTAGCGACGATTGCGGGCATGGTTGGAGATTTCATAGCGTTCCCAACCCCTTGATCCAAGAATTTGCAGGGTTTCCAGATAAAGATCCGCCGCCGTTTCCGCATCGGGCAATACCCATCGACCATCCTGTAATTTTCGATCCAAAAATGTTCCCGGTTCGACCGAGAGGGCATAACAGGAAAGATGTTCCGGTTCCAGGTTCATGGCGCAATCGAGTTCGTCGCGCCAAAGATCCAGGGTATGTCCTGGAGAACCATGAATCAAATCAAGGTTGATGTTGTCGAACCCCGCGCGTCGTGCCGCGGCGAAGGTCGTGCGTGCCTGATGGACGGAATGTGGTCGGCCCAGCACGTCAAGACGGTGGTCGTCGAACGCCTGGACGCCCAGGCTCAGGCGGTTGACACCACAGGCACGCCATTCCGATAATTTTGACAAGTCCGTCGATTCAGGATTGGCTTCGAGGGTGATTTCCACATTCCGGTCCAATGACCAGCACGAAACGATGTGTTCGAGAATGCCTCCGATCAGTCTGGGGGAAAGGATCGAAGGGGTCCCGCCTCCAAGGAAGATCGAGGTGACCCGTCGTTCCCGGGTATTCATGGCACGGGCTTGAAAATCAAGGTCACGAAGAAGCCCCTGGAACCAGGCCTCGGAATCGGTCGCGCAATGCGTCACCGAATGATAGGCGCAATAATGACATTTGATCCTGCAAAACGGTACGTGTACATAGATGGCCAGGGATTGGGCAGTGGTCGGGGATGACTGTTCCGCTCCCTCCCTGGGTTCAGGACCGTCGAAAGAAAAAAGGGGGCGCAACGCATCATCCTTTCAACAGGGTGGCCAGGAGCGGCAAAAGAATCAGAGACAGGAAAATGCCCCAGCCGACCATGGCGGCGGCAAGCTCCACCGCCAGACCCGAGGCCGCGGCAATGGCGCCGGCGGTGATCATGGGAGGCATGCCCGCCTCGAAAACGGCAATGATGGCGGGAGGGGAGGTCCATCCCAGGAGCAGACACATTCCCAGGGCCAGGGCGGGGGCCAGGACCATCTTGATTCCAAGTCCGGTCACGAGGGGCGCCAGGTAGACCCGGGAAAGGTGCGATTTCAGGCTGAATCCCACCGCCACCATGACGACCGGCACGAGGGTGTCGGCAAGACGTTGCAACACCGGCATGATTTCCGGACTCTTCAAAAATCGCCCCGCGACAAGCGCCGTCATCAGGGCGGCAAAGGAGGGAAAGGTCAGAATGCGACGCAGGATCGCCGTTGGCGGGAGTCGCGGTCCCCCAGTCTCCTGGTACCAGGTGGCCACGATCGCCCCATAGGTCGAAAGGGCGAGAAATGATCCGGTCTGATCGTATAAAATACCATAGGGCACCTGATCCGGTCCGAACATCGCCTCGATCATCGGAATTCCCAAAAACGAGGTGTTGCCCAAAGGAACCGTCAACATCAGGCAACCGGTGACCTCCCGCGACCATTTCAGTCTCCGGGACACGACAACGACCAGAATTGCCGAAAGGAGGAGCATGAGCCATGGAATGAGGACCGGTATCATGAGATCGGTCGAAAATTCAAGACGTGGAATCTGGATCAGAATCAATGCCGGCAACGAAACATGGAGGACATATTGATTGAGCGCCTGCGGGGTTTCCCTGGGAAAAACGGAAAGCCGGCGAAGGGCCATTCCCAGGAACAACAGGATCATGATGAAGACAAGGTTGTTCATTGGCCGATTTTTCGATCCGGGGAAAGCGATGGCGGTGGACAGGAACAAGCCAGGGCAACGAGGATTGAAGAAATCAGCAAGAGATGGAAAACGGGTCCATCGGGTGTTGTTGGCGCGGGCATCATTTTCATTGATGGCATGGAAAGTGCGTATAACGGTTCGTTAATTCCAGTTGAAGAATCCTTGGAATTGATCGTGTCGCGAAGGACCGCCTGGTTTGGCGGACGGGTTCAAGATTGCGTCGGGAGTCATGGCGATGGCATTCCTTGGGTGTTGGAAATTTGACGGAATCGAGGGAAAGTTCGTTCGAACCGCCTTTGCATCTTTCATGGACGGGAACGGTCGCAAATGAAAAAAGGTCTCATTCTCGCCGGACGTTATGCACTCCAGCAGGAACTTGGTCAGGGTCTTTTCGGGGATGCCTATCTGGCCCATGACGAGAGTACCGGACTGACGGTCACCGTCAAGACGCTCGCCGAGCGGGTGCGCCGGGACGATCGCATTCTGGCCGACATAAAACGCAATTTTCAGTTGTTGCAAAATCTGGATCATCCGCACATCGTCAAGATGCACGCCCTGGAGTTCGATGCCCTGACGCAGGAACATTTTCTGGTGCGGGAGTATGTTTCGGGGATGACGTTGACGGAACATCGGATACGCAACGGGGGTGGCCGGTTGCCTTTGGCGGAAGCATTGGAACTATGCCGGCAGATTGCCTTGGCCCTGGATCATGCCCACCGTTCGTTGCTGCATCGTGATCTGAAGCCGGACAACATCCTGATCACTCCGGCGGGGGAAGTCAAGCTGATCAATTTTTGTCTGATTCCGGAACCTCTGGCCAAGGAGATTCGTTTCGAGAACATGGTCCGGGATCTGGAATCGGCCAGCCGGATGCATGGCTACATGGCCCCGGAACAGTTTTTTGGTTTTCCGCCGCCGGGACCGGCGGCGGATCGGTATGCCCTGGCGGCCATCTTCCATGAATTGATTTCAGGCCGTTCCCCCTTCGATCAACCGGAACCGCAGGCGTTGATGCATGCTGTCTGCAACATGGCGCCGCCGCTGTTGAAGGAAGTTGGGAAACGGAGGAACCGCCTGGTCCAACTGGCGATGTCCAAGGATCCTGGAAAAAGGTTTCCTTCCGCCATTTCGTTCATCGAGTCCCTTGAGGCGTCACCGCTGGCTCTGATGGGTCACTATGCCGGACCTTTGCTGGTGGCCCTTTTGGTGGTCGTGGTGACGGCTGGTTTGGGGTGGTACTACCGCGGACATGTCGGCGTGGACGGGTTGATGACGGCCATGCCTGGTATTTCGGCGGAGGTGACGGCGCCATCATCCCGGAGTGATTCGCTCCGGAGTGTCGCCCCTCGGGAGGATGGCGAGGCGGTCGCGACGGTCGAACAGGGACAGACGGTCATGCTGCGGGTCGAGAGCCGACCGGGTGGGGCCCGGGTGACCCTGGATGGCAAACAGTTGGGGACGACTCCCTTGACGGTCGGTCAGGTGATTCGCGGGCGGTATGCCTTGAGGTTGGAAAAGCAGGGGTATAACGACGTTGTGGTGGATATGGAACTGGCCGAGGATACGGTCGTGGATTTGAGTCTGGATGAAATTTTGCCGGAAGAAACGGTTGCGGCGGCTCGGGGGGGCAAGGCCGCCAAGGAAGGGGTGTCGGGAAAGGATTCCACCACGGGGGATGGGGTGCGGGATCAGGTGGCGCTTCCGCTCCGACCGGCCCAGGAATCGGCGGCAATGGAACTGGCCGGGAATGGGGCGGCTTTGTCGGAGAAAGGGGGTTCCGGGGCGGGGGCTGGCGTGAAGGAACCGACGGCGGTGGAAGATTCGCCGGTGGATCGCTCCGGCCTGTCGCGGGAACAGGGTGTTTCGACGGACGGATCGACCGTGGCCGAGGGGTCGGATGGAGGTGTTTCCGGGGCGATGAAGGTTGACTCCAGGCCGGAATCCGCGGCGGTTGGGAAAAACGGTATCGATTCGGGTGAATCTCCGGCCAGGGTGGGTGAAGGCGATCCCGAGGGGGTGAATGATCGGGAGGCGGAACGGGTGGTTTTGCCTGGGATTCCGGAGACCACCGCCACCGAGGCCATTCATGCGGCAATCTGGGGAACGGAGGTGGTTCGAGTGGCCGGTGTCGATGGCCCGGTCTCCATTCCCGAGCCTCCTCCCTTGGCGCGGCGATCCGGGAGTTCCGCCGTGGAGCCGTCGATGGCGGATGATCGGGGTTCATCGAGCGAGCCATTTCTGGAGGGCGATTCGCGGGTGAGGGGGCAAGGTGAACCTGGGCCTGTTCCGGCGCCGAAGCGTGTCCTCGCGGCGGGGGCCGATGGCCAGCCTTTGGCGGCGGCGGGAAAAGTGGCGGATGGTGATGGTGGGGTCAGCCGCATGGAGGGGGTATCCCTGGCCGAGGCCATGGGGGAGGGGATTCCTTTCCGGGACGGCAAGGGGGATGAAATGTTGCCGTCGCGGGGGGCGGTGCCGTCGAAGATTGGCGGGGATGGGGATTCCCAGGCGGCGGTTTTGCCCGACGATCCCCGCATCCTCGGATGGCTCAAGGAGGCGGCGCGTCATTTTCGCGCCATGCGTCTGACCTTTCCCCAAGGTGAGAATGCCTTGGAGCGGTATGACGCCGTTTTGGCCCTTGTTCCCGATCACAAGGCGGCCCTGGAGGGAAAACAAAAGATTGCCGATCGCCTTTTGTCTCTGGCCGAGGAGGATATCGAGGAGGATCGTCTTTCGCAACCCGAGGGGAGGAATGCCCTGTCACGGATCGCGGTGGCGCGCCGGATCGATCCGGAAAACGCGAAATCTCTCCTTCTGTTGAAGGCGGTTGGCGAAAAATATGTCGCCCTGGCCCGGCAGGCGGCCAGAAGGAGCGATCGACCGATCGTGGAAGCCCGGCTGGCCCAGGCGGCCGAGCTGGCTCCCGAAAGCACCCTGGTGGCCGAGGCCTACCGTGATCTGCTGCAACGGGAATGGGTTCCCCAGCCTGGGCCGGCGCTGGCCGGTTCCGCGAACCCATCCGCCACGGGTGTGAATACAGAACACGATCCTGTTCCGGCAACCACGGAAAAACCTGTCGCGATTGCGGCCATTCCTCTTTCGCCGGCTCCGGGTTCCACGGGCCAACCCCCTTCGGCGGCGAAGGCAACATGGCAGGATCCGGTGACCGGCATGGAATTCATCGAAATTTCCGATGGATGTTTCAATATGGGGAACGAGGATGGCGATGCGGATGAATCACCGGTCCACAAGGTATGTCTTGACCGTTACCGGATCTCCAGACTGGAGGTGACCCAGGGGGTATGGAAAAAGGTGATGGGGGCCAACAACAACCCCTCCAGGTTCAGCCAGGACGATCAACTTCCCGTCGATTCGGTCTCCTGGCTCATGGCGATGGAGTTCATTCAGCGCCTGAACGAAAAATCCTCGGTGATGTTTCGTTTGCCGACCGAGGCGGAATGGGAAAATGCCTGTCGGGCCGGAGGGACGGATCCTTATCAGTTCGGTTCCGTCATCCGGACCACCCAGGCCAACTTCAATGGTTCCCAACCGCTTCCCGGAGAGGAAACCGGTTCTTTCCGCAGGACCACGACCCTGGTCGGTTCCTTTCCTTCCAACCGTTTCGGGCTTCATGACATGCACGGCAATGTCTATGAATGGGTCGAGGATTGGTATGTGAAGGACTATTACCAGAAATCACCCCAACGCAATCCTCTGGCGAGCGATGACAGTTCGTCGCTTCATGTCCTTCGTGGTGGGGCGTGGCACAGCAATTCGGGTAATCTGCGTTGTGGTTACCGTTATCGCGGGCGCCCTGATTTCAATAATTTTGGCAACGGCTTCCGGCTGGCAAGTTCCGTGACCGGTGGCGGGTGAGATGGACCCCTTCGCAAGGACAATTTTTCGTGAAAATGAAACGGGTTGAGACGAGAATGGGGAACAATCCAACCACGAGAAGGAAGACCCCCTCCATGACCCTGGCTGAAGAAATTTACCAACGCGCCCAACATTTGCCCGAGGACAAGGTTGTAGAGGTTCTTGATTTCATTGGATACATTGAAATGATGTTGGAGCGGCGACAACGGGCTGGTCAACCATCCACTCCGATTCCGGAAAAGTTGGCAACTTTTGTCACCGCCACCATTCCGATCATCGAAGATGAAGCCCCCACTGACGATTGGCCGGAACCCATCCATGGAGTTCATTGGGACGATCACATTTCCTTGCGGCGGGAAGACATGTATGGTGATGATGGGCGATAATCTTCTGTTTCTGGACACGAATATTTTGGTTTATGCTGGTGTGGCCGAGTCCCCGTATCACGGAATATGTGTCCATTTTCTCAAGGAGCAGCGTCGTTCCGGTGTCACATTAGTGGCCAGTCGCCAAGTCATGCGGGAGTTCATGGCGACACTTTCCCGTCCACAATGGGCTTTCCCTGTCGTTCAGAGGGAAAAAATTGTGCGTATGGTTGTTGCGTTCCAGAGACGCATGGCGGTTTGTGACGACCACACCCTGGTCGGTACCCATTTGTTGCGACTCTTCGCGGAAATACCCGTGGGCGGCAAACAGGTACATGATGCCAACTCGTCGCCACCATGCTGGCCCATGGTATTCCCACCCTGGCCACCTACAATCTGGCCGATTTTCGCCGTTTCGAGCCTTTCATCCGCCTGATCACGCCGGGAACATCGTCATGAGTCTCACCATCGGCAATCCGTGGGGCATCCGGTGTTGATCCGGGAGAGTGTGTGACATGGTTGACGTGCGGATAATAATTCGATATTAATGGAATTGTCAAAATATGGATCTGATCAAGGCTTCTCGTTTGCTTGGGGCATTGGGTCATGAATCGCGTCTGGCCATTTTTCGTCTGTTGGTGGAGGCGGGACAGGAAGGGGTGATTGCCAGTGCCATTGGGGAACGGCTGGGGATGGCGCCTGCGACCTTGTCGTTTCACCTGGCCCATTTGAGCCGGTCGGGTCTGATCGAGGGGCGGCGCGAGGGGCGTTTCATCCATTATTCGGCCCGATTTCCGGTGATGGAGGCGTTGATTGCCTTCCTGACCCACAACTGTTGCCAGGGAAAGGAATGCCTGTCGCGTCCCTTTGGCGGTGGTTGGCGAATGAAGGATCCATCCAACGTGGAGGAGGAGCGGTGAACGATAACGGAAAGACGGTATTGGTGCTGTGTACCGGCAACTCATGCCGGTCGCAGATGGCCGAGGTGATTGTGAACCGGGAATTGACGGGAAAGGTTCGGGCGTTGTCGGCGGGGACGAGACCTCAGCCCAGGGTGGCGGAAGGGGCCTTGTCGGCACTTGCCCTGGCGGGATATCCGACGGAAGGTCTTTTTCCGAAGGATGTCACGGCCATTTTGCACGAGCGGATCGATCTTGTTGTCACCGTTTGCGACAATGCCCGCGAGACCTGTCCTGTGTTTCCCCGTCCGATACCGCATCTTCATCTTCCGTTCCACGATCCGCATGGGGAGGGGCTCGACAGTTTCATCAGGGTGCGGGACGATATTCGTACCCGGTTGGTCCCGGAGATTTGGGCGGCGTTCGGGCTTTGATTGGAGACCGGAATGGAAAACAATGGGGTGGGAACGGGTGTTCATCGGCGGGAAGATCGGTTTGCCATGGGTTTTTTCGAACGTACCTTGACATTCTGGGTCTTGGGGTGCATCGGTCTGGGAATTGCCTGTGGACGGATGGCGCCTGGTGTTTTCCAGGCCATTGGTGGGATGGAGGTGGCCAGGGTCAATCTTCCGGTCGGATTTTTGATCTGGGTGATGATCATTCCGATGCTGGTCAAGGTTGATCCGGGGGCGTTGCATGAAATCCGGCGGCATGTGCGCGGCATTGGGGTGACGCTCTTGATCAATTGGTTGGTGAAGCCATTTTCGATGGCTTTTTTCGCCTGGCTGTTCGTGCGCCATCTTTTTGCCCCGTTGTTGCCGGTGGCGCAATGGGACAGTTATGTCGCGGGGTTGATTTTGTTGGCGGCGGCTCCGTGTACGGCCATGGTATTTGTCTGGAGCCGTCTTTGCGGTGGCAATCCTTTGTATACCCTGACCCAGGTCGCCCTCAACGATCTGATCATGGTTTTTGCCTTTGCGCCCCTTGTGGCGTTGCTTCTGGGGATTTCCTCGATTACGGTTCCCTGGGACACCTTGTTGCTTTCGGTCGGGCTCTACATTGTCATTCCCGTACTATTGGCGCAACTTTGGCGTCGGAGTTTGATGGCACGGGGGCCGGAGGGCTTCGAGGCGGCGGTGAAACGGACCGGGCCATGGTCGATCGCGGCGCTTCTGGGGACGTTGGTCTTGTTGTTCGCCTTTCAGGGGGAGGCCATTCTTCGGCAACCCCTGATCATCGCCTTGTTGGCGGTTCCCATTCTCCTTCAGGTCTTCATGAATTCGGCCTTGGCGTATGGCTTGAACCGGATGGCTGCGGTGCCCCATGACATTGCCGGTCCATCCGCATTGATCGGCGCTTCCAATTTTTTTGAACTGGCGGTCGCAACCGCCATCAGCCTCTATGGATTTGAATCGGGGGCGGCGCTGGCGACGGTGGTGGGGGTCTTGATCGAGGTTCCGGCCATGTTGCTGGTGGTGCGGATCGTGAATGGTTCCAAGGAATGGTACCAGCGCGGCTGAGTATTTTGCCGCAACGATGATGAAGATTTTTTTCCAATCCCCATGGGATGTTCCGTACAATGGGGACGGGGACAGGCCGGGTCGAAGCGATAAAAGTCAACCTCATGTGCGGAGTACGAATGCAAATAAGTGGAAAACGGGAGCGGATCGGGCTATCATGGCCCATTGTGGATGTGTCTTCTTTCTGATGATCGGATGGTGGGCGTGCGTTTGGCGAAGATCCTTCTTGTTTTGGCGGCAACGATGGCACTTGGATCCTTCATGTTCGATTCCGGGGGAACCGATCCCTTTTCCTCCGCTCTGTATACCCTGGTATTCGTGGTCCTGGCGGGACTGGTGTTGTTTTTTCTCCGTGGTTTCCTGATGAATGGAGAAGAGACCGGAGGAGGGGCGGAAGGGGACTCGGTCATTTCCGGGACGCGGGAGGCCTTTCGTACCCTTCGGGTGATTCACCACGAAGCGACCTGGGGGGTGGTTGCCCGTGGCCGTTGCCTGGGCATGTTCAAGAATGCCCCGATTCATGAATGGATCCGCACCTCCGACCAACGCGAGGCCGACTACTCCGGGGTTTCCAACGCCCCCCTGCCGGAGGAATGCACCTGCATTGAAATCCCCGAACGTTCCGAACTGATCGTCCCCCCCGGTTTGATTTATACCATCCGTTCATGACCTCCAAGGATACGAGCCTGACGCCGATGGTCGCCCAATATTGGGAGATCAAGGCGAAGCATCCCGATGCGTTGCTGTTTTATCGCATGGGTGATTTTTATGAATTGTTTTTCGAGGATGCGAAGATTGCGGCGGCGGTATTGGACATCGCCCTGACGACCCGTGGCAAGTCGGCGGGAGAAGAGATTCCCATGGCGGGAATCCCGTGGCGCAATCTGGACCAGTATCTGAAAATTGCCGTCGAGGCAGGACACAAGGTGGCCATCTGCGAACAGATGGAACCCCCGAGTGGCAAGGGACCGGTACGGCGGGATGTGATGCGGGTGGTGACCCGCGGCACGTTGACCGAAGAGAACATGTTGGATCCGGGGTCCAACAATCATTTGGTGTCGGTGGTGGCGGCCAGGGGGAAGGAGGAAGGGCCGGCCCTGGGGGTGCTTGATCTGTCCACGGGGGAATTCCGGGTTGCCTTGGCCGAATCGTGGGATCATGCGGCGGGATTGTTGTCGGCATGGCGACCGGTGGAGATTCTGGTTGCCGAGGGGTGGCAACCGCCGGTGGTCATGGATTCCTGGAAGGAGCGGCTGACGCGGCGTCCGGCATGGGAGTTCGATTTTCGCCAGGCGCGCGGGGTGTTGCTCGATCATTTCCAGGTGGCGAGTCTTGAAGGCTTCGGGCTGGAACACGCCGTGACGGGGCAGGCGGCGGCGGCGGCCTTGATCGGATATTGCCGGGAATCGCAGCGGGCCGCCTTGAACCACATCAACGCCCTGTCGGTCCTGGTGCCGGGGCAGGGGATGGTTCTGGACGACACCTGCCGCCGCAACCTGGAAATCAATGCCAGCCTGCGTGATGGCAAGCGTCGGGGCAGTCTTCTCGGGGTCCTGGATGAGACGGTCACTGCCATGGGCAGTCGTCTCATGGGGCAGTGGTTGAACGATCCGTTGCAGGATGTCGTGGCCATCGGACGACGTCAGGATGGGGTGGCCTGGCTGGTGGCCCAGGGGGTGAAACGGGAAGGGTTGCGGCAGAATCTGCGATCGGTGCGTGATCTGGAGCGGGTATTGGGACGGATCGTGATGCGCCGTGCCACGCCCAAGGATTTGGCGGCCTTGCGCGATACCCTGGCGGTTCTGCCGCGTTTGTTGGCTTTTTTTTCCGATGCCGTGGGAGAAGCGCTTCCGGACATCTTGCGCAAGGTTCGTCTGGGACTTGAAGGATATGAGGGGCTGTTGGCGCTTCTGGAGAAGGCCCTGGCCGATGCGTTGCCGGCGGCGCTCAAGGATGGGGCGGTATTTCGTCCGGGGTTCCATCCGGAACTCGACCGTTTGCGCGACCTGTCCGGAGGGGGGCGGGAGGGTCTCATGCGCCTTGAGGCGGAGGAGCGGGAAAAGACGGGAATTTCCAGCCTGAAGATCAAGTTTCACCGGACCTTCGGCTACACCATCGACATCACCCATACCCACAAGGACAAGGTTCCTTATCATTATCAGCCGCGGCAGACGATGACCGGGTCGATGCGTTATACCACCCCGGAGTTGAAGGAGTTCGAGGCGCAGATTCTCGATGCCGAGGAGCGGTTGTCGCAGTTGGAGTCCGAGCTTTTCGAGGGTCTTTCAGGGGAGGTGACCAACCATGCCGGCCATTTGCAGCGCAGCGCCCGGCAACTGGCGATCCTCGATGTCCTGGTCTCTTTCGCCGACACGGCCTATCGGCGGGGCTATTGCCGTCCCGAGGTGAATGCGGGCGATGAAATCCGCATCATTCAGGGGCGCCATCCGGTGGTGGAGGTGTTTACCGAGGGTGATTTTGTCGCCAATGATGCCCTTTTGGACCGGGAAGGCAACCGCATCGGTCTGATCACCGGACCCAACATGTCGGGCAAATCCACCTTCATGCGTCAGGTGGCGCTGATGGTCCTGATGGCCCATACCGGATCCTTCATCCCTGCAAAATCGGCGGTGATCGGTTTGACCGATCGTATGTTTACCCGGGTCGGGGCGGCGGATGACCTGGCGGGAGGGCGTTCCACCTTCATGGTGGAGATGACCGAGACCGCCTACATTTTGCACCATGCCACGCCGCGTTCTCTGGTGATTCTCGACGAGATCGGTCGCGGCACCGCCACCTTCGAAGGACTTTCCATCGCCTGGGCGGTGGTGGAATTTCTCCATCTGAGTGGCCGGGGCCGCACCCTGTTCGCCACCCACTATCATGAACTGACCGCTCTGGAGAAAATGTTTCCCGGCATTGTCAACCATACGGTGGAGGTTCGCGAGGTGGAGGGGCGACCCCTGTTTTTGCATGCCATCATTCCGGGGGCGGCGGATCAATCCTACGGCATCCACATTGCCGAACTTGCCGGTTTGCCGCCCCTGGTTACCGAACGGGCGTGGGAGGTGTTGGCCGATTTGCAGCAGAGGGAACGGGGCGTCGTCCGTTCCCCGATCAAACCTCCGCCCCGGCGCCGCAAGTCGGTCGATCCCGCCCAGATGAGTCTTTTCCCCGATTTCCACAACGCCGCCCTCATGGATTTTTTGAACGCCCTCGAACCCGACAAGATGTCCCCCCGCGAGGCTTTGGAGGCGATCTATCGCCTCAAGGGATTGCTTGATCTAAAAAAATAAATTATTAAAAGAAAAAAGGGGTCTGGGGGATTGCCCCCAGGGTTTTGATTTTTGTTTTTTCATACTTCCAGTCCGGCATGGATACGGAGCGTGGAACGACATGAATGAGTGAAAGAAGAAAAACATGGCAATAACCTGGCTCCATTTATCCGATGTGCATTTTACCAATAATAAAGAGTACGATCAGGAGGTCATTCTGACCGCTCTGATTGATTCCATGCAATGGTTTCGTGAGCAGCATTCATTGCGTCCGGATTTAATTTTTCTTACTGGGGATTTGGCTTATTCTGGAGAAAGAAGCCAGTATGAATCCGCTGAAAAATTTCTGGATGCTTTGATCGTCGCTACAGGGATAGACAAAGGTCGTCTTTTCATCGTGCCAGGCAATCATGACGCGGACCGGAAAAAAGCAAGAGGATTGGCGCGCACTCTTGTCGATGACAATGATGCGAACCAGTATTTCTCTCCGGATGGTTTATTGCATCATATTTCCGATAAACAACGGGCTTTCGCTGATTGGTACAACGGCTATTTTGGCAAAAAGTTTCCGGAGGATTCCAGTTGTGGACCTGTGGAAATGATCGAGATTGACGGCTGCAAAATTGCCATTCTCCCTTTGAATAGCGCCCTTTTCAGCCAAGATGATCGTGACCAAGGAAAACTCTGGTTGGGACGTCGTGCCCTGGATCGGGAAATTGACAAGCTGAGGCCGTTGAATGCGGATTTGAAAATTGCCCTCATCCATCATCCTTTCGATTGGCTGAACGATCACGAGAAGGCGAATATCAAAACGAAACTGGCGGATGCGGTGGACATCGTTTTGCGCGGGCACCTTCACGAAAACGACATCGAGAACACGATTGGGAGCGGTGGTTCTCTTTTCCACATGGCGGCTGGAGCTGGGTATCAAACGTCTAAATATCCCAACAGGGCGCTTTTCGCCACAGTGGAAGCCGGTCGGATCACCGTTTTTCCCATCCATTACGTCGATAAGCCGAAAGAGTCCTGGGTCCATGATACAGGCTTTTTTGCGCGGCAGCCTGGGTACGTACAAAGTTTTTCCCTGCCAAAGGTGAAAGGAGGATGTGCCGTTGTTTCTCCTTCCACAGGGGCAAAGGATAACCAATCCCTGGAAAAGGTGAGAGGAGGATGTGCCGTTGTTTCTCCTTCCACAGGAGTAAAGGATGTCCAACAGAATCCAGATATATTTTTGAAATCAGGCACCTTACCGGAGTGGGCAGAAGCATTGGGTTTGGACCGTCATGGGTTTTGGGCGACCTTTTCGCTGGCAGGTGTCAAACAGAAAATGCGCTGGATCCCACCCGGACGGTTCTGGATGGGTTCGCCCGAGGATGAGCCGGGACGTTTTGAGTACGAAGGTCCACGGCATGAGGTAACTATTGAAAAAGGGTACTGGCTGTTCGATACTCCCTGCACGCAAGCGCTTTGGCAGGCGGTGATGGACGACAACCCGAGTGAATTCCAAACCCCCGACCGACCGGTGGAAGGGGTAAGTTGGGACAATGTTCAGGAGTTTTTGCAACGGATCAATAACCGCCTGCCCGGCCTCGATTTGGTTCTGCCGTCGGAGTCGCAATGGGAGTACGCCTGCCGTGCCGGTACCGATACGGCTCTTTACACCGGTGACATTGAAATCCTTGGAGATAATAACGCCCCGGTTCTTAGTCCCATCGCCTGGTATGGCGGCAACAGTGGCGTCGATTTTGAGTTGGACAAAGGGGTAGACAGCAAGGGCTGGCCGGAGAAGCAGTATCCACATGAGAAGGCCGGGACCCACCCGGTGGGTCGTAAGGCGCCCAATTCATGGGGGTTGTATGATATGCTGGGAAATGTGTGGGAATGGTGCGCGGATTACTGGCACAATAGCTATGAAGGCGCCCCTGTTGATGGAGCACCCTGGCTTGATGAAGGTGAAGCCGGCGGCTCCCGTGTCTTCCGTGGCGGGTCCTGGTCCGGCTCTGCGCGTCTCGTGCGTTCGGCGTGCCGCCTCAGGCGCCTTTTCGCCGCCCGCCACGTCTATCTGGGCTTTCGCTGTGCCCGAGCTCACGACCGGATGGATTTCCGGGTATGAACAGACCTTTTGTCCAGGGCGTTCCCCATGGTTCGCCAAAACTCATTGCCGGCGGTGTGCTGGTAGCCTTGGCGGAGTCCGGGCAAAGGCGCATCGCCCGGTTTTTTTTATCTTGAAGGCTCCGGCATGTCCCTGACCTCCGCGATCGATACCTCCTGGCATCCCCTGGTCAACGGCTGTCCACCCCCCTGGGCCAGTGGCTGGGGTGAGGACCAGTGGGGCGTTTTTGTTGAAATCTCCATCGGTGAGGTCCATCAGCGCCTGCGCTGGATCCCACCCGGACGGTTCTGGATGGGTTCGCCCGAGGATGAGCCGGGACGCTATAAATACGAAGGCCCACGCCATGAGGTAACTATTGAAAAAGGATACTGGCTGTTCGACACCCCCTGCACGCAAGCGCTCTGGCAGGCGGTGATGGACGGCAACCCGAGTCGTTTCAAAACTCCTGACCGACCGGTGGAAGAGGTAAGCTGGGACGATGTTCAGGAGTTTTTGCAACGGATCAATAACCGCCTGACCGGCCTCGATCTGGTTCTGCCGTCGGAGGCGCAATGGGAGTACGCCTGCCGTGCCGATACCACCACGGCTCTTTATACCGGAGACATTGGAATTATTGGTAAAAATAACGCCCCGGTCCTTGATTCCATTGCTTGGTATGGCGGCAACAGCGGCGTCGATTTCAAGCTGGATAAGGGGGCAGACAGCAAGGGCTGGTCGGAGAAGCAGTATCCGCATGAGAAGGCCGGAACCCATCCGGTGGGCCGCAAGGCGCCTAATCCATGGGGGTTGTATGATATGTTGGGAAATGTGTGGGAATGGTGCGCGGATCACTGGCATAATCGCTATGAAGGCGCTCCTGTCGATGGAGCACCCTGGCTTGATGAGGGTGAAGCCGGCGGCGACCGTGTCATTCGCAGCGGGTCCTGGCTCGACGGAGCGCGCATCGTGCGTTCGGCGTACCGCTACGGGAACTTCTCCGGCAACCGCGGCGACTCTCTGGGCTTTCGCTGTGCCCGAGTTCATCCGTGAGCCAGGCAGGCAAGCAGGCAGGAGCGGAGCAGCCCATGTCCGGCGTTGCCCCGGCAAGCGGAGCGCCGGGGTGCGCCGGACATGGACTGCGGAGCGGTCAACGCGGGAAGGACCTTGAAAACTTGGCGCAACTGGAACGTCGGGAGTCGGCATGACCACGGATCACGATGGTCTCTACCATCAACTCTACTCCCACCCGCGGATGATGTCGGACCTGGTCAGGCAGTTCGTCAATGAACCCTGGGTGACCGATTTGGATCTGGAACACATGGAGCAGGTCAAATCCAAATTTCACGTTCCGGGACTGCCCAAGAGGGAAAGTGATGTCATCTGGCGTATTCCCCTCCGGTCCGGATCCGACGTCTACCTCCTGGTGCTGCTGGAATTCCAGTCCGAGCCGGATCGATGGATGGTTCTGCGAGTGATGGTGTACATGTGTTTGCTATGGCTCCAGTTGTTGCACGAAAAAAAGATCCCGACCGGGGGACCGTTGCCGCCGCTCTTTCCGGTGGTTTTGCATAATGGCGACAGGCCATGGCTGACACCGGTACGGCTGAGCGATCTGATTGGCTTGCCGCAAGGGTCACCGTTATGGTCCTACCAACCGGACGGGAAGTTTTTGCTGATCGACGAAGGCCGCTATCCGAAACAGGACCTTGAGAACCGTGACTCCCTGTCCGCCCTGGTATTCATGGTCGAGCAATGCACCAATCTCGAGGACCTGCCGGACCTGGCCAAGGCGATCATCCGTTGGCTGGAGCGGCATCCGGAATGTGTCGAACTGCGGCAGGTATTGGCCGCCATGCTTTTGAACGCAATGAATTCGCTGAGTGAGGCGCAGAAACTGCCCGTGAATGATAGGATCGATCTATTGGAGGTACCGACCATGTTGCAGACCCGAATGGAGGCATGGAAAGAAGCATGGAAAAACCAGAAACTGCAGGAATGGCAAATGGAATGGCGACGGGAAGACGCCGCTTCCATGCTGCTTAAACAGATGGAATGGCGACAGGAAGAAGCCGCTTCCATGCTGCTCAAACAGATGCGCCGCAAGTTTGGTCAGACCCCGGACTGGGCGACCGAGAAGGTGAAGGCAGCGCATCTGGAATTGATCGAGACATGGGGTGAGAACGTCCTGTTTGCGAATTCCGTGGACGAGGTATTTTCATCCTGACCTGGGCCTGCTGGATCGGACAAGGGTGCCGTGATGTCCGTGCTGGTTCAGCGTGAATTCGACAAACGGCCATCCCGGGGAAGCCAAACCGCAACCATCCTGGTACTGCGGAAATGACGAAAACTTTTCCGGGGCGTTGCCCCGGACCCCACCAGGGGGATGATCCCCCTGGACCCGCAATGGTTTTTTGGAATTCCTCCATGAATGATGAGCCTGCAACCGACAACAAGATTCCCTTGCTGCTGTTGGGAACCAACAGCCGGTTTAACAAACGTCTCGCCCCCTGGTGGCCCCGCTGGGGGTATCAGGCGATGATGATCGATGACGGGGAAAAGGCCCGTTCGTTCTTGAAAACTTTTTCGTTGGAACTGGTCCTGATCGATCTGGTCTGGTCGCGCCGCGATGGCCATGCCACCCTGGGAATGCTCAAGGAATTCACCGGTTCGGCAACCACATCGGTCCTGGGATTGATCAACCATAATGAAACCTCCGAGGAAATCCGTGAGGCGGTCGAAGCGGGGGTTGACGATTTTTTTGTCATGGCGGGCAATCTGGCCCTGCTGGAAAACCGGATTCATATATTGCTCGAAGCGGCACGGGGAAAGCGGATGATCGTCGCCCAGGAGGAACGGCTTAACGCCATCCTGCAACGGGCCGCCGACGGCATCCTCACCACCGACGGCGATGGCACCATCCTTGCCGTCAACAGTGGCGCCTCCCGTATCTTCGGCTGGGAAGAATGGGAGATCGTCAACGAAAAGGCGGATCGCTTGATCCCCGGAATATTGAAATACCTTTTTCCCATCGGGGAAACGGTCGATGGCGATGCCATCGCCGGTTATGGCATCGAAGGGTTGGGGATCCATGCCGATGGGTCACGCCTGCCACTCCATTTCTCGGTCGCCCGGATCCGGGTCGATCGCGCCGTCCGCCATTCCATCATCATCCGTGATCTTTCCGCCCTCAAGGAGGTCGAAAACGAATACCGCAGACTGGCCAATGTCCTGGAATACAACCCCAGCATGGTCATGATCACCAATCCCCAGGGGATCATCGAATACGTCAATCTTAAGTTGATCGAGGTGACCGGGTACCCCATGGAAGAACTGGTGGGCCGGGATCAGAAAATCCTTAAATCGGGGGTGCAGGATCGCGAGTTCAACGAAACCCTGTGGAGTACCATCCATCAGGGACAGGTGTGGCGCGGCGAAATACAAAACCGCAAGCGCGATGGCAGCCTGTACTGGGCCTGGGTCAATATTTCACCGATCCGCGGTCCCGATGGCTCCATTCAACAGTTTGTCGCCACCTCGCGCGATATTTCCGCCGAAAAGGCCATGGCGGAACGAATGGCCCAGGCGCAGCGGGAACGCCAGGAGACCCAGGCGCAGATGGAAGCGATACTCAACAACATGTCGAGCATCGTCTTTCTCAAGGATTATCTGGGACGCTACCTGTTCATCAACCGCTCTTTCGAGATTTTTCTCGGTCTTTCGACCTCTGCCGTCCTGGGTCAACGGGCGCGCGATCTGTTTGGTCCCGAACTGGCCATCCCCATGGAAGAGGCCGATCGCGAGGTCCTCGACCGCAAATGTCCCGTGGAATCGGAAATTATCATCAGTGGCGCCGATGGCGAACGGGTGTTTTTCATGACCCGGTTTCCCCTGGCCATCGGCGACAATCCGACGACCGTCCTTTGCGGCATCGGTACCGACATCACCAAACGCAAACGGATGGAACGGGAACTCCAGGTGGCCAAGGAACAGGCCGAGGCGGCCAACCGCGCCAAGAGCGATTTTCTGGCCAACATGAGCCATGAGGTGCGGACACCCATGAACGGGGTGGTCGGAATGCTTGAATTGTTGGATCGCACCGAACTCGATCCCCATCAGCGCCATTACCTGGCCACCGCCATCAAATCGGCGGAACTGCAATTGGCGGTGATCAACGATATTCTCGACTTTTCCAAGATCGAGGCGGGAAGGCTCGAACTGGAAGAGTCGCCGTTCGATCTGGCCGAAACGGTGGAGGAAACCGCCGCCATGCTCGCCGACCGGGCCCACGCCAAGGGGCTGGAACTGGCGGTGTTCATCGATCCCGACCTTCCCGCCCGGCTGACGGGTGATTCCTTGCGCCTGCGTCAGGTGTTGGTCAACCTGATCGCCAATGCCATCAAGTTTACCGAAAAAGGGGAGGTGGTCGTCGAGGTTCGCCGCGAAAAGGTTGGCCGGGAGGAGATGACCGTCGGTTTTCGCATCAGTGACACCGGCATCGGCATGGACCCGGCGGTTCGGGAAAAAATATTCCAACCCTTTACCCAGGCCGACGGTTCCACCACCCGCAAATATGGCGGGACCGGCCTGGGACTGGTCATTTCCCGGCAACTCGTCGAGGCGATGGGTGGGCAAATCAAGGTCGAAAGCCAGCCGCAAGTCGGTTCCACCTTCCGTTTTTCGCTTCCGTTGGCCAAATGCGATCCGGGAGGCCAGGAAGTGATCGAAAGCCTTCGCGCCGCCCATGTTCTCATCGTCGATGACAACGAAACCAACCGTGGCATTTTGGAAAGCTATTTCAAATCCTGGGGGGTTCCTTTTCGCAGCGTCGATTCGGGGGAGAAGGCGTTGGCCCTGCTGCGGCGACAAAAAGATCCGGACAATCGCCGTGCCACGTTTCGGGTGGCGATTCTTGATTTTCACATGCCGGGAATGGATGGCCTGGAACTGGCGCGGACCATCCGCCACGACCCGGAAATCCCCCCGGTCCATCTGATGCTCTTCAGTTCCGGGATGCAACCGGGCCGGGAGGCGTTGCGGGCGGCGGGGATCGATCTGTGTCTCATGAAGCCCGCCGGAAAAACCAAGATTCTCGACGGCCTGGCCGGATTGATCCGTTCACGCCCCACTCCGGCGCGGGAGGGGGGGGGCGTGGATCCGGGGGAGGTCCGGTCGCCACGGTCACGGCTTCAGGGACGGATTCTGTTGGTCGAGGATACGGTCATCAATCAACAGGTGGCGCTGGGGATGCTCAGACACCTGGGTCTGACAGTCACCCTGGCAACCAACGGCGCCGAGGCGGTGGAACAGGTGTGGCGTCACCCGTTCGATCTGGTATTGATGGATGTCCAGATGCCGGTGATGGATGGCCTGGAGGCGGCCCGTGCGATTCGCGCCTGGGAGGCCCGCCACCCCAGCGGCAAAACCCTTCCCATCATCGCCATGACCGCCCATGCCCTGGAACAGGATCGTCGGACCTGTCTCGACGCGGGCATGGACGACCATCTGCCCAAACCGGTCCGTTGGGACATGTTGGAACGGATGCTCCTGCGCTGGATGGGCAACATCGTCTGGCCCACGGAGGGAAACAAGGATGAGGACAGGGAGGGGTTCCGGGAGTCGGAGACCGGAGGGATGAAGGAGGGCGAGGGCGGTGGAACCTCGGGACGGGAAAAGAATCCGCTGGGTGTGGTGCTGCCTTCAGCGACGGTGGTCGGCGTGGTGGATGCCTCCGTGGGGGCACGGGGGGGGGATGCGGGGATCGATTCCCGGGCGTTGGCGACGGTGGCGATGATCTTCAAGAACGATCCCGATGCGGTGGAACGGTTGATCCGGGAATACCTTGTTTCGGTTCCAAGGCACCTGGAGACGATGGCGGCTGGATTGTCCGGAGCGGATTTCGATCAGGCGTCGCGAGCTGCCCACAGTATGAAATCGCAATCGGGGTATGTGGGGGCGACGGCATTGGCCACCCTCGCCCGGGAGATGGAATCGTTGCGGCAGGATCCGGGGCGGGAAGATCGAAGCAGGGAAATCCTCGAACGGATGCGTGGTTCCTGGCCGGAGGTCCGGAACGCCCTGGAGGAATGGCTGCGCGGGTTTCAGGCGGACAATGCCAGGGTGGATCGAGGGGCAGGTCCGGTTTGAGATTCTGTTTGAACTGCGTGGTCCTGGAAAGATGACGCATTTTCAAATTCGGCCATCAGTGCATCGACACCATACCGTGGCGTTGTACTCCCGCCAATGGCTGATGCGGTCATGATGTTTTTGGGATGTGGTTCTCATGCCTCCATTGTTCAAGTGGCTGGAATCGCGGGCAATCATGCAACAACGCTGTTTCATCGGCGTTTTCCGCGCCGGGCGATCATGGCGAAGATCAGTTTGACTTCGTGGATGCCGAGGATTCGGCAGGTGACGAAAAAGAGAGACCCGGCAGTTACGATGGTGCCGGTCAGGAGAAGGGCACGCACGGTCAGGGAAACGTCCGGACTTTCCAGGTAAGGGAGCATGAAAACAAGGAGGGCCGCCATGAGCGTCGAGGCGGCGATCGTTTTGAAACCCGCAGTCCAGAAGCCGGGTAGCGGTTTGAAGCCGGTTTTCCGATGCAAATGGTGTAGCAGCAGTCCGGCGTTGATCAGGGCCGACAGGGTGGTGGCCAGGGCGAGTCCCGCATGTTTCAGGGGAAACATGAGGATCAGGTTGAAGACCATGTTGGAGAGCATGGCGATGATGGCGATGCGGACGGGAGTTTTGGTGTCCTTCAGGGCGTAAAAGGCGGGGGCGGTGACCTTGATGAGGGAGTAGAAGGTCAGTCCGAGCCCGTAACCCAGGAGCGCCTGGGCCGCCAGACGGGTGGTTTCGGGGGTGAATGCCCCCCGTTCGAAGAGCAGGGAGAGGAGGGGCTCGCGCAACACAACCAGGGCGACGGTGGCGGGAATGTTCAAAAGCAGAGTGAAGCGCAGACCGGCATCCAGTTGATGATGCAATCCTTCCATGTCTCCGGCGGCGGCCCGGGCCGACAGGGCGGGAAGAATGGCGGTCGCCATGGCGATGCCGACCAGCCCCAGCGGAAATTCGACCAGGCGGTCGGCATAATACAGATAGGAAATCGACCCCTCCGGCAGCCAGGAGGCGAGAAACAGGTCGAACAACAGGTTGATCTGGGCCACCGAAACCCCGAGGACCGAGGGGCCCATCAAGTGCAGGATGCGGCGGATGGCCGGATGACCGGGATCCCAGCGCCAGGAAAAACTCATGCCGATTTTTTTCAGGGCGGGCCATTGCAGGGCCAGTTGCGTGACTCCGCCGATGAACACTCCGATCGCCAGCCCCGTGGCAGGCTCATCAAGGTGGGGGGCAACGAAAAAAGCACAGCCGATGAGGGACAGATTCAACAGCATCGGCGTGGCGGCGGGGATGCCGAAGCGGTTGTGGCTGTTGAGAATTCCTCCGGCCAGGGCCACCAGGGCGATGAACAATATGTAGGGAAAGGTGATCCGCGTCAGATCGATGGTGAGTTGTATTTTCTCGGGGCTGTCGCCAAATCCGGGGGCGAGGAGAAAGATCAACCATGGCATGAACAGTTGACACACCACCACAAGAAGGGTCAGAACCACCAGCAGCATGGTGAAGACCGCCTGGACCGCCTTGTGGGTTTCCTCGCGGTCATCCCTGGCCAGATAGTCGGAGAAAACGGGGACGAATGCGGTGCTGAAGGCCCCCTCGGCAAACAGTCGTCTCAGGAAATTGGGCAGTTTCAAGGCGACGATGAAGGCATCCGCGCCCATGCCTGCCCCAAAGCCGCGGGCGATGACCACGTCGCGGGCAAATCCCAGAATGCGGGAAAACAGGGTGAAAAGGCTGACGATCCCCGCTGAACGCAACAGATTGCGCAGAGACGGGGACCCGTGCTGTTCGCGGGTTGCGGGGTTGGAAAACGACACGGTGGAATTATTCCTTTGACGTTGACCCGGTAAATTTGCCAAACTGCGATGTTTGTGAATCCGTTCGCGGTTGCCACCCCCAAGGAAACGCCGATCCGATCGGAAGGTACAGGTTCCTTGGTGGAATGAAGGGCCGCATTGTGGATGACCTCTGGTTGGCGATGCCCGGGAATCCCGAACCAGAGGCCTTGAGAACGAATCAACCGACTTGAATACAACAAAAGGAGCGCATCTTCAGTGGCCAACATTAAATCCGCCATCAAACGCAACCGTCAGACCGAGAAGCTGACCCAACGCAATCGTGAGGTCAAGTCCCGTTATCGCACCTACAGCAAGAAAGTGCTTGAAGCGGTACGGTCCGGCAATCTGGAAACCGCTCAGGCGGCCTTGAAGGAGGCGACCAGCGTGATTGCGGTGACGGCGCGCAAGGGGGTGATTCATCCCAATCAGGCCTCCCGGAGGATCAGCCGACTCAATGCCCGGGTCAAGGCAATGGTGGCGGCTCCGGTTTGAGGAGTGGGAGCGAGCTGTTGTGTCACCAAAGAGGGACCGTTCGGCTTCCAGCGGCGCCGGGCCATCGGTGTTCCGGGTGGAGGTGATCCGTGACGGTCCTCAGGGAAGGTGGGGATTCGCCCCGCCGTCATCCCTGTCGTGGCTGTTTGGGGCGGACCGCCAGATGGCGCCGGTCGGTTATCGTGCCGTGACGGCATTCCCAATCCAGGCCTGACAACCATAAAGAAACCTCATGGAATTTGCCCAACTTCCCATTCCCGCTCCATTGCTGGAGGGGATCCGCGACGCCCATTTTGTCCAATGCACCCCGATTCAGGCCCTGACCCTTCCCCTGACCCTGGAGGGGAAGGATGTCGCGGGTCAGGCGCAGACCGGGACGGGAAAGACGGCGGCCTTTCTCATCGCCACACTGAGCCGCCTGCTTGCCGCCCCCCAGGGGCGTGGGCCTTCGGGTGGGGCCGGTGACGATGCCCCCCACCACCCGGTCAGTCATCCTCGGGCCCTGATCATCGCCCCGACCCGCGAACTGGTGGTGCAGATCGAGCGCGATGCCCGGCAGCTTGGCTGCCATGCCCCCTTTCGGATCGCCGCGGTCTATGGCGGGGTCGATTACGAAAAACAAATGCATCTCCTGACCGATGGCGAAATCGATCTTCTGATCGGCACTCCGGGGCGTCTGATCGACTATTACAAACAAAAATTTTTCCGGGTCGATCGGGTCGAGGTGTTGGTGATCGACGAGGCGGATCGCATGTTCGACATGGGATTCATCGCCGATCTGCGTTATCTGTTGCGGCGGCTTCCTTCCTACGAACAACGATTGTCGATGTTGTTTTCCGCGACGTTGTCCTATCGGGCACAGGAGCTTTCCTACGAATTCATGAACAGCCCCGTGATCCTTGCGACCGTGGACGATGTCCGGACGGTCCGGCAGGTGGTGCAGGCGTTGTATCATGTCGAGGGGCGGCGCAAGATCAGTTTTCTGGTGGGACTGCTCAAGCGTGATCTGAAGGAGACCGCAGGGGGGGGCGCGGGCCGGGTCATGATCTTCGTCAACACCAAGCGGATGGGAGAAAAGCTGAAAAAATGGCTGCGGGCGAATGAAATCCAGGCGGGTTATCTTTCGGGGGATGTGCCGCAGGCGGTCCGTTTGAAGGTGTTGCAGCGGTTCGGGGACGGGGCGATTCCTGTCCTGATCGCCACCGATGTGGCGGGACGGGGGCTGCACATCGATGGGGTCACCCATGTCATCAACTTCGACCTCCCGGAAAATCCGGAAGATTACATCCACCGCATCGGACGTACCGCCCGTGCCGGCGCCAGAGGCGATGCCATTTCCCTGGTGGATGAGGATGGGGCCTATCATCTGGAAGCGATCGAACAGTGTATCGGCGCGAGAATCCCGATACAGGAAGACGATCTTGAACTGTATGTTGCCCTGACCCGTCCGGTGGTTGATCCCAAGGAAGAGGATGGGGAGGAACGTTTGCGGCAACGCCCCCGGACCTCCCCGGGAAAAGGTCGGGCGAAGGGCGGTCGGGGACGGGATTCAAGACGTCGTTCCCCGGTGCGGGAAAACAGTGTGACCGAAGGTATTGCGCCAACCGTGGTCGGAGACGGACTGCCCGTGGCCGAAGGGGTGCCGGGCGTGGCGACTGAAGGGGTGGCGGAGGAAAAGAAAAAACGGCGACGGCGCCGCAGGAAGAAAAAGGGGAACGAGGGGGGCGCGATGATGGCCGATTCGGGAGAACCCGCCGCCGGGGAGCCTGCCGGGCCTCCCTTGTTCGAGGAAAAAGAGTGATCCGCGAATGGCCGGGTGGCGTATCGCGTCCATTGGAAACCTTTTTGACGGAAAGTGCATATCATGACCGAACAACAACCGGACCAGGCGCCTTCAAACCAGCCGGTATTCAATGTCGAGCGGCTTTATATCAAGGATTTGTCTTTCGAAAATCCCAATGCCCCGGAGGTGTATTTGCGGCGCAACGATCCCACGGTGGAGTTTAATCTGGGGACCGGAGTGACCCAGAAGGGCGAGGATCGTTATGAGGTGACGTTACAGGTCAATGCCCGGGTCAAGGATGGGGAGGAGGTCCTGTTTCTGGTGGATGTGACCTATGCCGGTCTGTTCCGGATTCGCAACCTGCCGCGGGAACATCTGGGGCCGACATTGGGCATTGAATGTCCACACATCATTTTTCCCTATGCCAGGCGGATCATTTCGGATCTGGTGATGGAGGGTGGGTTCAAGCCGATGGTGTTGGATCCCATCAATTTTGCCGCCTTGTACCACCAGGCCAAGGAGCGGGAATCCGCTGGAAACTGATCTGCAAGATTCGATGGCGATCAGGATTTTTATAGAGCTTTGAGGATCATGGCGCCATTTCCAATTGCTGGCGGACATGATCCAGGAAGCGTTCCACCAATGCGGTGGTTGCCGCACGGTCGATCTCTTCGTCAAATTCGGGATAGGCGCCATAGCGGAAGGTGGTGGCAAAGTCGGTGAAACCCAACAAGGCGTTGAAGGATTCCGGCAACATTGCGCCAGATCGTTCCAGAAGGGCGTTCAACGCCAACAGATCGTGTTTTTTGGGAAACTTGGCATCACCGCAGGCAAAGCCATGCCTTCAGACCCTTCTCAATGGCCTGTTGGACGTGGAATCCGAAAATTGCCACATCGAAATGATCAGAATCGCCCATCGCTGCCAGAGCGCGGAAATCCTTGCCCGCCATCAGCAGATAGGTTTCCGCCTGGTCGGTGTCGCTCATAGAGGGGTATCCCTTCCCGAAGGGCATGGGTGATGATGTGGTTGGCGGAGTGTTGCCAGCGGTCCACCTCGTCCTGGCTGTAGAGCAGGATATCCTTGGGCATGGGGAAGGATGCCAACAGCTTGCGAATCTTCTGAAGTTCACGCCATCGGCTTCGTTCCTGAAACCCTTCGTCCACAACCACCAACAGGTCGATGTCCGAATCTTCGTTGGCGTCACCCCGCGCCAGGGAGCCGAACAGGATGATCCGCTCCGGGTGGACGGTTTCCACTATGGAAGCGCTCATGGCGGTCAGGTCGGCGTCGGTAATGGTCATGGGGCGCTGAAGTGTTGCAATGTGGCGCGTCTCTTGGCGAATGGAATACATTTTTCCATACCGGCGCATGAAGGGGATGTTCTCTCCTTCATCCCTTTTTTTCAATCTTGTTCCAACTGTCACGCAGAGAGACGCTGCGGTTGAAGACGGGATTTCCCGGTTGGGAGTCGTGGCGGTCGGGAGAAAAATATCCGAGGCGCTCAAATTGAAAATGCTGTCCCGGTAGCGCCCGGGCAAGACTTTCCTCGACGGGGCGCTCATCGAGAACCTGGAGCGAGTCGGGATTGATGTGGTCGAGGAAAGAACCGCCTCGCTTGGCGTCAATCGGTTGTGCCACCGTGAACAGGCGATCGTACAGGTTGATCCGCGCCTTGAAATGGCGCTCCGCCGAAACCCAGTGGATGACCCCTTTGACTTTTCGTCCTTCGGGCGCTTTGTTCATCGTATCCCGATCGACCTGGCATCTGAGCGCTTCGATCCGACCGCTGCGGGGATCCCTGATGATCTCCTGGCAACGGATGACGTAGGCATGGCGCAGCCGGACCTCGCCTCCGGGGATCAAACGTTTGTAACCCTTGGGGGGGGTTTCGTTGAAATCGTCCCGTTCGATGAACAGTTCCCGCGTCAAGGGGATGGTCCGGGTTCCCAGCGACTCGTTTTGTGGATGGTTGGCGAGTTTGATTTCTTCGAGGTGTCCCTCGGGAAGATTGTCCAGAATCACCCGCAGCGGGTCGAGGACTGCCATGGCCCGTGGGGCGTTGTGTTCCAGATCGTCGCGCAGGCAGTTTTCCAGGAGGGCCATTTCAACATGATTGGGGGCCTTGGTGATGCCGATCAGGCGGCAGAAATGGCGGATGGAGGCGGGCGTGTAGCCGCGTCGCCGCAATCCGGAGATGGTCGGCAGCCGGGGATCGTCCCATCCCGACACATGACCTCCCGAGACCAGGGTGGTGAGCATCCGCTTGCTCATGACGGTGAATTCCAGCTCCAGGCGGGAAAATTCAATCTGCCGCGGATGACAGGGAAGCTCTTCGGCCAGTTGATCGAGGATCCAGTCGTACAGGGGGCGGTGATCCTCGAATTCCAGGGTACACAGGGAATGGGTGATCCCCTCCAGGGCGTCCGAAATGCAATGGGTATAGTCGTAGGTCGGATAGATGCACCAACGGTCACCCGTCTGATGATGATGCGCCCGCCGGATCCGGTACAACGTGGGATCGCGCATGTTGATGTTGGCGGAGGACATGTCGATCTTCGCCCGCAGGGTGTGCGTTCCATCGGGGTATGCCCCGGCGCGCATCGCCCGGAACAGGGTCAGGTTTTCCTCGACCCCCCGGTCGCGATAGGGACTTTCCCGTCCCGGTTCGGTCAGGGTTCCGCGATGATCGCGCATTTCGTCGGCGGAAAGGCTACAGACATATGCCATCCCCTTGCGAATCAACACCTCGGCCAATTCATACAAACGCTCGAAATAATCGGACGCATAATACAGGTGGATCCCCCAGTCGAATCCCAGCCAGCGGACATCTTCCTGGATCGATTCGACATAGGCGATCTCTTCCTTCTCGGGATTGGTATCATCGAAGCGCAGATGACAGCGGCTACCGGGATATTGGAGGGCGATGCCAAAATTCAGACAAATCGATTTGGCATGGCCGATGTGCAGGGTGCCATTGGGCTCGGGAGGAAAACGGGTCACGACCTTCCCTTCGTTCGAATGGCGCTCCAGATCCTGTTCGATGATGGTACGGATGAAATCGGTCTGTTTTTTTTCGTCATTCGCGGACATTCAGGTACACCTTGAACGTTTGAAAGTTTGGGTTCCCGGTCAGGAAATGGTACGCTTCCAGGCAATATCTTGAAAATGAACCCTGAGGGTACATGGGTTTTCCCGGGACAAAGGCTTGTGTTTCATGGACACGGGCCCTCCGGTCCGCTTTGGACCGCGCCATCGAGAGAATACCGGTATCCTGTCATGGAGAATAGCAAGGGTAATGCCAGAGGAGAATGTCATGGCGCAACTTTTTGAATTTATTCCGGTGTTGATTTTCTTTTTGGTCTACCAATTTACCGATCTGGTGACCGCGACCATCGCCTTGATGGTCACCATGGCCATTCATGCGGCGGTGGAGTGGCGGATCAAGGGTAAACTTGAACGTTCCCGCTGGCTGGCCCTGGGCCTGGTTCTGTTGTTTGGCGGCGCGACCGTATTCACCAGGAATCCACTCTTTATCCAATGGAAACCGACCATTCTGCAATGGATTCTGGCCCTGGTGTTTCTGGGAAGTCATTTTGTCGGCGGGGGCAAGGTCGTGATCCGGCGTTTGTTGGAGGGAAAGGTGGCGCTTCCGGATGCGGCGTGGGTCCGTCTCAATCTGGGATGGGTCGTTTTTTTCTTTGTGACCGGGGGGCTCAATCTTTGGGTTGCCTGGACGTTTAGCGAGGAAATATGGGTCCGGTTCAAACTTTTTGGCTTGATGGGATTGACGCTGGTGTTCGTTCTTCTCCAGGCGGTGTACCTGGTCCGGCACGCCCGTCCTGGCGATGAAGGGCAATAGAACCATCATGTCCGGTCCTGGGGGTATCGGGTCATGGATGGCAATGACTGTCCTGGTGGTCGCCTTGGCCATTCCAGGCGGGGCGGAGGAGGTTGTCGGGGGCGGGCAGATTGGGGTGAACACCCGTTTTGCGACACAGGTTTCCAACCGTGTTTCCGACGTCGTGGATCACTCCTTTCCCTTTCTGACACGCCGGGTTCGCGATCTTGTCGCCGGCGGTCATCCCGAGGCGGCCATCCGTTTTCAGGAACGGCTGTACACGGGGTTGTCGCGGAGCGCGGGAAAGGATCATCCCCGTTCCTTGCGTGCCCTGGGTGATCTGGCCCGGCTGTGGGTTGCCGCGGGTCGTCTTCGGGAGGGGCGCGTTGTCTTCGAGCGGTTGGCACAAAATCTGGATCGGGTTTTGGGCCCGCACCATCTGGAAACGGCTCTGGCCCGTCTGGGTCATGCCCAGGTGATTCTCCACTGGCCCGAGCGGGCCGCGGAGGCCCTCGATCTCATCGGCATGGTGGAACCGGTATTGAATCAATTCCTGTGGCCCGATCATCCGCAACGGATCATGCTTCCGCGGCTTCGGGCCAGGGCGCTCGTGGCACTCGGGAGGAATGAGGAGGCGGAGCGTTTTCTTTCCGAGGCGCTCCAACAGGGCCGGTCTCTGTTTGGTCCGGACGATTCCAGGATCGTTCCGATTCTTGCCGAACGGGGAGCGATCCGGATCCGGATGGCGCGGTATCGCGATGCGGTCACCGATCTGGAACAGGCGCGTTCCATTTTGGGGCGGGGAGGGGCTTTGCTTTCCTTTGCGGAGCACTTCCAGGTCCTGGAGCGTCTTGCGGAAGGTTACCTGGCGCGCGATGACCTGGAACAGGCCTTGGAGATCCTGGAAGAAAAAGTGGCGCTTCTGGAAAGCGGGCCGGGAATCGGGGAGGATCTTCGCGCCAAATCGTTGACCGATCTGGGTATGGTCGAACTGGGGCAGGGGCGGTTGGCGCGGGCAGAGGTTCATTTACGGCAGGCGTTGGCTCTTGTGGACGTGTTCAAGGAACGTGATCATCCACAACGGGCCTTCATTCTGACCCATTTGGGTGATGTCTACTGGCGCCAGGGGAAAAAAAAGGATGCCGTGCGTTCCTTTGCCGCCGCCGAAGCCGCCGCCGCCTCTTTCTTTGCCCGGGATGCGGTGGGTCATGCCAATTGGCTTGCAAGCATGGCGATCATTCTGCATCAGGATGGAATTTTCGAACCCGCGAAGGGGATGTTTTCCCGATCGTTGCATCTTTTGGAGGGGGCCTTGGGTCGGGAGGATCCGGCGGTGGTGCGGGTTCGGCGATCCCTGGCGTTTCTTTCCAGTCGGGAGGAAGAAAAAGGGCCCCGGAATTCCTTGCGGACGCAAGCCGCGCCGGGTGGAAAGGAGAAGTTTGATTTCATTTTCGAGGAAAAGGGGGGCGTGTTGCATGGATTCCAGGATGGGGCGGGGGTGGTCGATCCGTTCTCCATGGACGGTAACTATTCGGTGATCGAGATGATTGAAAGAAAAAGGGATCCCCGCGAAAGCAGGAACCCCTTTTTCTTTCAATAATTTTGAACCGGAAGGGTCTGATTGGGTTACGGTTGCTCGGCCAGTCGCGCCAGGGCGTCGGCTTGAGCGCTTTGGGCCTGAAGCAGTGTACCCAGGGTTGCCGATTCCCGTTCCATTCCTTGCAGTCGCTCTTCCTTGAGGCGCACTTCTTTCTCAAGGACTTGGATCCCGGCGTTCAGTGTCTCGATCCGTTCCCGGAATCGCCCTTCCATCGCCATATCCTCGTCCGAATGACGTTCCATCCGTTCCTTGAGCCTTTTTTCCCGATCAAGGCTGTCCATCAGGTCTTCATGGGAAACGGTGGAAAAAATCATGAAACCCTCCGCGCGTCGTTCTTCCGTATGCAGTTGTTCCCGAGCGACCTGGGCATTTCGATTCCGTCGATCCTGGAAATTTTTCTCCTCCAGGATCAACCGTTCCCGTTCACGGAGCGAATTGTCAAGTGTCCGACGGGCGTTTTCCAACGCACCCCGGGCGGCATCGAGGCGAATCCGGTTGAGTTCCAATGTCCGATTCATTTGTTGGTGTCGTGAAGTTGCCGCTTCGATGGCGGCCTTGCCATGATTCCGGACCCATTCTTCGTGGATGATCCGGGCTGTTTCCTCGGCGGAATGGGCCGTGACCAGAAGTTTTTGGATTTGAAAAACGTATTGTTTCTGTCGCTCCCTGGCTTCCCGGTCCAGGACCGCCACTTCACGGGTGTATTTTTCCTCCTCGTTTATGGTCCGTACCCAATCTTCATGACTCATGGCGCCGGACCACCCCTCCTGGACAATCTGTCGAAGACGATCCGACTGCCGCCGCATGTCGCGGATCGTTTCCTGGTCTTCGATCCATCCTTGCTTTCGTTGGGCATCGAGTCTTCGCGCCTCTTCCATGGCCTCCGCGCCTTTCTTCAGGGCGCTGGCCATCGCCGCCTGGGGCGAGGGGGGCAGAGGGGATTCGAAGGCCAGCCGGGGAAAAACGGAGCCGTTTCCGTCCGCAATTTCCTGGGACGAAGGCCGTTCATTCGCGAAAATGTCGTGTACCAAAAGGATGGCGAGGAAAAAAAAGCAAACCAGGGATGCAGACGTTGCCTTGGGTTTTGTCTTCATGAGAATCCGTCCCGCCAGTCCGGAACCGGCAAAGGGTCGCAAGGGCCATGTGTCGAATTTTGTGAAATCTTGGATGAATTCATCAAGGTCTGCAATTTGAAAGCCAACGATGGAATTGCCTGTCGATCTGGACTGCGCAACGAAGATCCGCGGAAATGATCCAAGAACAGGCCTGTTTCTTGCTTACACTAATGCCATCGATCGGGAAGCGCGTCGTTTCGATCAAATTTTGACGGTTTTCGATCCTTCCAGGAACCAACATTTTTTTCAGGTGGTGGCGCATGAAAAGTCGAGTCGAATCCTTCACCCAGAGTGCATCCCTTTCTCCGGAACAGAAATTGTGGATTGCCGTCCTCGAAACGGCGGTCGAGGATGCCTTGACCCACAAGGATCCGGATGAAAAGGAGGCGGCCCGCAAATGGTTTCGCGAAGGAGGATCTCATTTCAGGTTTGTCTGTGATCTGGCCGATTTCGATCCCGAATATGTCCGCAAACAGGTGATGCGGCTGATCAACTGACCAGGGAGTGTATCGTGGGGGGATGTTTTGCGATGAAGCGACGGAAAAACCGGGAAAAGGTTTTCGGGGAATCCTCGCTACCGGTCATTTTCCCGGCATGAGGGTGAGCAAACATTGTTTTTCATGACAATTCATGCTCTCATCCTGCCGATCACGAGCGATTCCGGGTCTCGGCGCAAGTGCATGGGCTGGGTCAGGAGTTTGGACACTTCCAGTGAATAAAAGTAACGGTTTGATCAAACGCAATCTCAGGGAACTGGATCTGCTCATGCGGATCCTGGATATTGCCGTATTGCTTTTCTCCGGTCTTTTTTCCCTGTATTGGAGTTTCGGCAGCCTGTCGCATCCGCGGGAGACCGTGACCATCGGCCTGTTCGCGGTGTTGATCTGGCTGGTGGTGGCCAATGCCAACAACAATCTGTACCGTCAATGGCGCGGCACCAGCCTTTGGATCGAAATAGGCACCGTCAGCTGGGTGGTGGCGCTGGTCATCATGACCGTCGCCATGATCATCCGCGACCTGTTGGTCGTTTCCCGCCCCATTCCCGATTTGCTGTTTGGCAAATGGCTTTTTTTGTGCTGGTTCATGCTGATGGTTTATCGCGTCTCGTTGCGCCATTTTTTGCGCTGGATGCGACGCAAGGGGTACAATCACAGACATATCGTGATCGCCGGGGCGGGAGATCTGGGTCGGAAAGTGATCCGGGAACTCTCCCAGGCGACCTGGACCGGCCTCGATGTCGTCGCCTTTTTCGACGATTGTTATCCCGACAAGATACCACATCAGGTCGAAGGGATTCCTGTCGCCGGAACCTTGGATGATCTGAATTCCTTTGTCGAAAACAATTCAATCGATCAGGTTTGGATCGCCCTGCCGCTGCGGGCCGAACCGCGAATGAAAAAACTGATCCGCTCCCTGCGTCACAGCACCGTCGATATTCTCTTCATCCCCGACATCTTCACCTTCGATCTTCTGAACCATTCCATCACCCAGATTTCCGGCATTCCGGTCATGAATCTTTCGGTCACGCCAATGGTGGGATTGAACCGGAAAATCAAGGCGGTGGAGGATCGGGTCATTGCCTTTCTGATTCTTCTGCTGTGTTTGCCGCTCATGTTGCTGATCGCCCTCAAGGTGAAAAGCAGTTCTCCCGGTCCGATCATTTTCCGACAGATTCGCCATGGGTGGGATGGCCGAAAGGTTGAAGTGTGGAAATTCAGGACCATGTACCTGCATCAGGAACCCAAGGGACAGGTGATTCAGGCGACGCGCAATGATTCCCGCGTCACCCCGATCGGCCATTTTTTGCGCCGGACAAGCCTGGATGAACTTCCCCAGTTCATCAATGTCCTTCAGGGAACCATGTCCATCGTCGGTCCCCGTCCCCATGCCGTGGAGCATAACATTCTCTACCGCGACGAAATCGACCAATACATGAAACGGCATATCGTCAAACCGGGAATCACCGGTTGGGCCCAGGTCAACGGTTTTCGCGGAGAGACCGATACCATCGAAAAAATGCAACGCCGGGTCGAATTTGATTTATACTATATTTCCAATTGGTCTCTTCTTTTTGATATTCGTATTATCTTATTGACCGTCGTCAGACTGTTTTTCAGCAAAAATGCCTACTGAACCGGACAGTCCAATCATCCATGGAAAATGACCGGCGGTCGGTGCATCATGTCCTCAAGATTGCCCACCGTCCACCCTCTGGAGGCTTTTCCGTTGGACAACCCGAGCAGGGAAGCGCCATCGCTTCCATCCTACCAGACCATCCCCATGGCCTTTCTGGCGCCACCTCCGGTCGAGCATGAAATCGACATGCTCGAATTCTGGAAAATGTTTATCCGGGCCAAATGGTTCATTCTGTTGGTGACCGTGTTGACGACCGCGGGATCGGTCTATCTGGCCAAGACCGCGACGCCCATTTATCGGGCCGAGGTTTTGATCGCCGCGGTTGACGACAAGGGAGGTCAGGCGTTGAGTGGCGGGCTGTCGGGACTGGCATCCATGGCGGGTCTCGACATTGGCGGCGGAAGGACGGCCAGTTCAAACCTGGCCATTTTGAAATCGCGGCATTTCCTGGAAAATTTCATCGAAGAGGAAAAACTTCTTGATGTCCTCTTGCCCCTTGGGCCTGATTCTTCTCCTCCGGAAAAGAAGGAAAACGGGGAACGGGAGCGGACCCGGTTATGGCATGCCGTCGTGGCCTTCGAGGGGATTCTTTCGGTTTCCACCGAGCGAAAGGATGGGGTCATCGCTGTCGCCATCGAGTGGCACAATCGGGAACAGGCGGCGCTTTGGGCCAACCTGCTCATCGAAAGACTCAATGATCATCTGCGCCGTGTGGCCATCGAGGAATCGGAAAAAAGTGTTGCCTTTCTCCATAGTGAATTGGCCAAGACCCAGGTGATGCAATTGCAACAAGTTCTGGCCAACCTGCTGGAAACGCAGATTCAAAAAACCATGATGTCCCGTGTTCGTCCCGATTTCGCCTTCAACATTGTCGATCCCGCAGTGGCGCCACCCGAGGGGGTGATCGCTCGTCCCAGGCGCAAATGGATGGTGGCGGTGGGGTTCGGGGCAGGTTTGGGATCGGGGTTGTTTTTGGCGTTACTCGCGCATTTGTTGCGGGGGAGAAAAACTCCTGAGTAATGTATATGAACACTATTGAAAGAAAAAAGGGGTCTGGGGGCAATCCCCCAGACCCCTTTTTTCTTTCAATATTTTTTATATATCAGTACACTGTCAATGGTTCGCTCCAATTACAGTTATCAGGATACCAGGGCATCGAGGACTTCGATCAGGCGTGATTTGCGGATCGGTTTGGACAGGTGCAGGTCGCATCCCGCTTCCAGGACCCGTTGGGCATCCTCGCGCATGGCATTGGCGGTCAAGGCAATGATGGGGGTGTGTCGCAGGCCATTGCCCGCTTCCCATTGGCGGATCATGCGGGTGGCGACATATCCATCCATGATCGGCATCTGGACATCCATGAGAACGGCCCCGAAGTCACCCTCCTTGAATTTTTTTAAGGCCTGGGCGCCATTGGCGGCGATCTCGACCGAATATCGGGTTCCCTTGAGATAGGCAGTGATGACCATCTGGTTTTCTTCCGCGTCTTCCGCCAGAAGAATCCGGGAATGAGTGGCGTGGGCCGATAGGGGTTCGACGGTTTCGGAATCGGTCGGTGGAGAACCATCGTCGGCAGCGGGGGCGATCGTTTCGGTCACGGGATGCAGCGGGATCAGGAAAAAAAACGTGCTGCCCTGTCCCCGTTCACTTTCGACCCAGATTCGCCCTCCCATCGCCGCGACGAGCTGCCGACAGATCGCCAGACCCAGACCCGTGCCGCCATGGCGCCGGGTCACGGTGTTGTCCTCCTGGGTGAACGGCTGAAAGATGCGCTCCTGGTTTTCGTCGTTGATTCCCCGACCGGTATCGGAAACGGCAAACAGGATGCGTCCCGAGCGTTCCAGGCGCACTTCCAGTTTGACATGCCCCTTGTCGGTGAACTTGATGGCATTGCCCAGAAGGTTGAGGAGAATCTGACGCAATCGTTGCGGGTCGCCCTGACACTGGGCGGGTACATTGTTGGCGATCTTGATTTCCAGGGTCAGGCCCTTGTCCCGCGCCTGAAGGGCGAGAATCTGGAGGGTGTCGTTCAAGAGGGCGGTCAGATGAAAGGGCATCGATTCCAGAATCATTTCGCCCGCTTCGATTTTCGACAGGTCGAGAATATCGTTGACGAGGGCCAGGAGACTGGCGCTTGCCCGATGGAGTGCCGCGAGAAATTGTTTTTGTTCGGGAGTCGTGACCGATTCGGTCAACATGTCCCCCATGCCGATGATGGTGTTGAGGGGGGTGCGGATTTCATGACTCATGGTCGCCAGGAAACGACTTTTAGCGTGGTTGGCCTCCTCGGCCTGGATCCGGGCGCTTCGCAATTCCTGGTCGAGTTGTTTGCGTTCGGTCATGTCCAGACCGATGCCCGTCAGGTAATACGCCCTGGAAATTTCGATCCGGGTACCCGAGAAGAGATAGGGAATGGTTCGTCCATTCCGGGTCGATAGATGGGCCTCGGTGGTGGCATGACCATGCAGGAAGACCTCCTCGATGCTGGATGCGATTTTTTCCCGGTCTCCGGCGGCAATGAATTCCAATGCGTGTTTTCCGGAAATTTCCTCTCGTGAATACCCGGTCACCTCCAGGAAATTTCGGTTGCATCGTACCAGATGCCCCTTCTGATCGAACAGATAGAACAGACCGGAAAGGCTTTCGATGATCGAATCGGAGAAAAGCCGTTCGTTCAAGACCTGGGTTTCGAATTTTTTTCTCTCCGTGACATCGACAAAGGTGGCCAGGAGGTCTTCACCGAAAGTGGTGCCACCGATTTCGATGGTTTTTACCGTGCCATTTTTGCAGGTCACGTCGTATTCGATGGGAGAGATGTCTGTCCCCTCCGCCATTGCCTTCCGGACCGCGGCGCTCCAGGAATCGATGACCTGGCGCCGGTATTGGGGATCGGGATAGGCCCGCGGCCACCAGTCGTTCAGGGTGGGAACGTCGTTCGTGGTGTATCCCAGGAGACGGGAAAATCGTCGATTGGCATGAAGGACGATGCCATTCTTGTCCACGTAACCCAGGGGTATGGACATTTCCATGAAAAGTTGCAGAAATTTTTGTTCACTTGCCTTGAGGGCCTGCTGTTCCCGTTGCAATGCCACCGTTTTTCTCCGGGCCATCAGGTAGAAATGGATGGTCAGGGCGAGTGCCCATGAAAGGAGAAGGCCGAAGATCAGGAGGGCGTGGTGGACGTTGGGGTAAAGTGAATTGAAGGGATCGTCCGATTGCAGGCGCAGGGTGTGCAGGGCGTTCCACAGGGCCAGGGTTACGGTGGCCGTTCCCAGGCCGATCGAATTGGGAAACCAGGGGGGGAAGAAGACGCTCCGGTCGGGTTCTTGATACCAGGCCAGGGCGGTCAGTCCGAGGCCGAGGAGGACAAATGCCGAAGCGGTGTGCAGGGCCATGCGTGTCATGTCGCCCCAGCCATAGGCGGCTTCGAGTTGGAACGGGTAGCCGATCAGGGCCACCGCTCCCAGGGCGATGACCACTCCGCCGATGATGCCCACCATGCGGTTGGCCGTATTTTTTGTTTCGTGGAAACCACCGATCAGAAGCGCCGTCGCCGACAGGGCGAAACAAAGGGCGGCATTGGGGGCCATGCGACCGGGATGGGAGGTTTTCAACAGGATGTAATGCTTCATGAAAAGCTGATCCAGGCCCAGGTCGATCGGGATCAGGTATTCCAGGAGGGTCAGTCCCGCCAGGATCAGCGCTGCCGTGGCCAGGGTCCGGGAGAGGCCGATCTTTCCGGACAAAAGGGCAAGCAACCCTCCACCCGACAGGACAAATCCCAGGGCAGTGTTGTATTGCATCGGGACAAGGTCAGGGTGGACCTGGATCCAGCCGGAATGATGAAAATGCCAACCGGCAAGGACCATCAGGCCAAGGACGATCACCCCCGAGCCACCAAGAATGGCGATCGTTTTGCCGGCAACTTTGGCCAATGGAGTTGGTTCCATGGAAACCCTGTCATTCGATCGATGATCGATCTACTATAACAGAGGCTGGATGGATTTTCCCGCGTAAACCGTTTTCCGTGTTGGTTTCAGTTTATAAATTTTTTGGTAACTGCCCAGGTATTCCCGCTCAGGCTTATTGTTGCCAATGGTTACGATTTTCGAGTACACGTGACATCAAACGTTTAGAAGATGGCCGATTATGTTGACCAGGACGGGTCCAAAGGCTTCCAGGCAGCCATCCTCCGTCTTCTTGTCAAGGTCTTCCCGTAAGATTCCAAGGAGAATGTCGTCGGCAAGCTGCAATTCATCGGGTTTCATCCCTGCCACGTAAATTAAAGCGTCTATTGCTATTTTTCGTTTACCACGCAGTTTTCGGCAATTCAGTTTGAGAATGCGAACGGTCTCCTTGGCATTTTCCGTTAAACCTTTGACATTTCCGGAAATAAAAAACCGAAGATTAGTTTCACATTCTGGATCCAGGGGGGTCAGGGGTAAAGGGTGACGGCCATGCGCCTTTCCGCACTGATTCTTGGTCTCGCAGGAGGCGACGATATTGGTGAAATCGAGGGTCCGGTGTGGGGCGGTCGATTGGGGAACAACATGCTCATTGTGGCTGGATTTGTCATCAATGAGGTCGCAACAGTAGGCGCAAAGACAGTGTTGTTCAATAAGACAAGTTCCTCTTATCTGTTGGCGCAATTCTTGTCCGGCAGGGGAATTCTCAAGATCGGCGTAGGTGGTATTGGGATTATAGCGGATCCATTTTTCCAGTTCGGACGGAGGCGCACCTTTGTGAATCCTTCTCATGAGGTCTCTTCCGTCTGCTTCCGATGTCGTGCCTGCAACCGACGCAGGAGCAGTCGGGCTTTGGTGACCTCAATGTGGTTCACGGGCAACAGTCTTTTCAGATCGGTCAATAGGTTCTCTGCTTTTTCTTCATTTCCTTGCTCGATGGTCTCCAACAACCGATCAATTTTTCGTTGAATCTTGGGCGCCCGGATTTCGACATCCATCTCTTGCATCAGAACCTGATTGACATCCAGTCCGAAGGTTGGATCGCAGTTCTTGAGTTTGCCATCGGCCAGGACGAAACAACAGGGTTTCCGTTCCTGGCTGATGACGATGGGGGAGTGGGTCGTCAGTATGAATTGCACATTGGGAAAGGTTTTGACCAAATTGCCCATGATGGTTTGTTGCCATTGGGGGTGAAGATGCAGGTCTACCTCGTCGATCAAAACGATTCCTTTTCCTGTCAGAGGATTTTTCAGACCCGGATTCATCATGGCCAGACGCCGGGCAATATCTCCGACCAGGGCGAGGAACGATTTTTCTCCGTCCGAAAGCTGAACGACATCGAGGGTTTGACCATTCTTGTCGATCATCATCCGCAGGCGTGGACGACGTTGGATGCGCAGGTTGGCGAATCCGGGGATGAACGAGGTGATGGCGTTTCGGACCGCATCGAGTTGCGGGTCCCCGGATAAAGAAGGCAGACGATTCAATTCATTTTCCAGCCGGTCTTGATGGCCGTTTCTTGATTGATCGAAAAGATTGGCCTTTGCCTCGTTTTCGCTGTCTTCGCACTCCCGAAACCATTCGAAAAATCGTCGAAAATCGACGCCTTGTCGCAGGGCATTGTCATATCCGTCGATCTGGTTGAAATGATGACGAACCTTGATTTTAAGCGGAATGTCCAGAACGACACGTGTGACCGGATAGTAGGCGATGAGGGGCAGGGACGCCTGTTGTTCATCGGTCGAAAGTGCCTCGCGAAAGATGTCTGCCAATCGGGTGGCGGCGCCGAGCTTGCTTCCCTGGTTTTTTTTTCCGCCTTTGCGTGTCTTTGCCAGGGACCAGCGGAAGGATTGGTCTTGGTGTTCGACTTCCAGCGTGATCCGTGTTTCCGTTTCGCCGTTGAGAATGTCATCATCGCTCGGGGTGCTGCCGCTTCCTTTTTCTCGAAGGATGCGCGCCACCAGCCAACTCAATCCCATGGCAACAGCTTCAAGGATCGAACTTTTTCCCGATCCGTTGTTGCCGACGAGAACGACCTGGGAACAATTCACCAGAGAGAGATCCAAATGTTCGAAGCGGCGGAAGCATGCCAAAGAGATGTTGGTCAGTTTCATGAAGTCATCCCGGAAATCCGGATCAATGGGCGACGATTCTTCCCTGAATCTGCAACCGTTCCTGAAGCAGTTTGGCGACCTCGGTGACCTTTTCGTGGCTTTCGAAGGGACCCGCATGGACCTGTTCCCAGGTCAGCCCCTTGAAGGACATCGGGCGGCGGTAGCCGGGGACGCCGGCGTCGATGATCTGCCGCATCAGCAGGTCGGCATGGGTGGCATCCATGGAACTGCCGACGTGAAGGCTGAAGCCACGCATCGGCGGCATGCTGGGACCGTTGGGTCCGAGAACCATGCCGTTGGTGGATGGAGGCAGTGTCCCGAGGGCGGTCGATGGTTGCGACAGTCCCGGCGTCCCGAGGATTGCCGGCGATTGCGGCAAGGCAGGGGCCGTGGCGACGGCGGGAAGTGGCGGCATCGGCGGTGGACCCTCGACGATCAGATGCGATGGCTGTTGAATGACCGGGACCGAAGAGGGGATGACCAGGGGAGTATGGGCGAAATCGCCCGTGGACTGGTAATTGTAGGGCGATTGGGCATAGTTGGGATAATAGATGAACTCTCGAAGTGGTTTGACTTCGGGGGTGGCATCGGTCATCCCCTTGGGACTGCCGCCATCGGCATGAACGGAGCCTCCCAGAACCAGGAGGATCATCGCCAGGCCCGAAATCAGGGGAGATGTTCCAGGGCGTTTGGCTTTGGAAAGGTTCATGGTGGTTTCCCTTCGATTTTTCATGAAGAGGTCGGGGATGCCCTGCCTTCAGGCGCGTTCCCGGCAGGGCCATCCCGATGGAAGTCTTGATTCCGTCAACGGGCGTAGGCGAATGTGTTGGCCGGCATGGAGGTCGTGTAGCCTCCTTGACCCGCCAGGGTCCCCTGTTGCCCGACGATGGTGGTCTGCGGCGGCAACCCCGCGGTCTGTTGCGCCATCATCCCCGGAGGAATGGACATCGTGGCGCCTTGCTGGGGCAGCATGGCCGATTGTTGCATCATGGGCAGGCTGCCCCCCTGAAAACCGGCCAGGGAGGGGCTGCCCGCGGACAGTTGCGGCACCTGCATCGACTGTTGCGGCATTTGCATCGGCATGGGTTGCTGCGGCATTTGCATCGGCATCGACTGTGGCGGCAATTGCAGCGATTGCTGCGGCATTTGCATTTGCATCGATTGTGGCGGCAGTTGCAACGGTTGCTGCATCATCGGACCCGACTGGTAACTGGGCATGTTGAGCGGCGGCAGCGACGGCGCCGAGACCTGATAGGAAATCGGCTGCATCATGGGAATGCGTGGTTGTTCGGGGGCGGTCGGCGACACCGAGGTGTAGACGGTCGGCTCGTGCAGCGGTGAAAGCGCGGGCATGGCCATCGCTACCGGTTGCGCGATGATCGGCGCCGGCGGGACCGACGCCTGGGGGAACACCGGAGCCGGGACCCTTGGCTCGGCGGCATGCATCAGCGAAGAATAGAGGGCAGCACCTCCCAGAACGGTGGCAGTGGCGGCGTCGGCATGGGCCTTGTGGCCAACGGTCAGGCTGGCGGTCAGCAGGACGGCGCCGGCCAGGAGGGAGATGGACGAGCGACCTTTTACCGAAGATGTAGTCATGTTCATTCCTTCATGTGAGCGGAAAAACATTGCGTTCACTTTCCTCTACCATGGTAGAGCGGTGATCCCGTGGCCTCGGGAGACGCATATCGGGCTGCCAGTTTCTTCAGTCCGACCCCCATGACCTCCAGAGGGCGGGTGCCGGGAGCTCCCTGCTCCACGACGATGGGCTGATACGGGTCGTTGACCGGTGAAAAATAATCCCAGGCCCCCGCCTGCGATGGATTCAAATGCCACCAATAATCGACAGGATGGGCGAACTTCTCGGGATAGGTGTGGACGATGACCTCGTCCTGCTCCTGATGGGGTACCATCAGCTGTCCCGCGTCGGCTGATTCAAGCCCGGGCAGAAGGCCCATCAGGAGCGTCAGCATCAGTTTCTTTTTTCGACACATGGCCCGTTCCTTACGCTTGCTTGATGCCCAACCGTTTCCGTTCACTTCGGTGGAAGGACATCTTCCGGAGGAATGGTTGGTTGAACCTTGGGTATCGGTGGTGGCGGCGGCGGTGGTGTCTCCTTGGGTTTGACAGGGGGTGGCGGTTCCGGTGCGGGTGGTGGCGCCGGTGGTGGTGGCACCTGTATCACGGGCGCCGCCAGGATCTGCGGCGGCATCACGATGGTTTCCACGAATTCCACCCGTGGCGGATGGACGACGATTTCCGCCTGATTGAACGAAAAACCGGGTTGATTGATGATGACCGGCGGCGCCGGGATCGGCATCGGCGGATTGCCTACCCAGATCGGCGCCTGGGGGATCACCGCCGAAGGGTGTTGCACGGTAATCGGCGATTGTTGCAATATCGTGGCGCCGAAGGGCTGGGACATGGCCATCGAACCGTCCGCCAGAGGTACCATGGTGTTGGCGGGCATCGGCCCCGCCATGCCCGCGACCGCGCCAGGGGCCATGAAGGGCGGCAGTGCCGGAGCCATGGTTCCAGGTTGCGCGGCCAATCCGCCGTTCAACCGCGCCGGTGGGGTCTTCACCACGACGGCGGCGGGCATGTCATAGATGGGAAGGTCCGCCATGGTCGGATCGATGGTATGGCCACACGAGGCCATGGCAGGGGTCACGAGGCCCGCAAGCATGAGACGTTTGCCGCGTTTACCCAGGTGCCTGAGCAAATCCTTCATCTGTATCTCCTCGCCACTTCACGACTGCGGTTGATTCGGGGATATGGCGTATATCGGAATCGGCTGATGGGGAGATTAGATGATTTTCAAACTTTCAAGCTTGCGATACAGCGTGCTGCGGCTGACGCCAAGGAGTTTTGCCGCTTTGCCCTTGTTGAAACGGACCTGTTCGAGAATCTTCAATATCCGGGTTCGTTCCGAGTCGCCTCCATCCTCATGGATGAAGGACTGGGTGGTGGGGCTGGTCCCGGCGACGAGGGCGGCGGGGAGATGGCCCAGGTCGATGATCCGCTCGCGGCAGACCACGAAGGCCCGTTCGATGACATGTTCCAGTTCACGGACATTCCCCGGCCAGGAATAGTTTTGCAGGACGTTCATCACTTCTTCGGTCACCGAATCGATGGACTTGTTGAACTTGACGCAAAATTTGCGGATGAACTGGTCGGTCAGCAGACTGATGTCATCCACCCGTTCCCGGAGGGGCGGGAGTTGTATCTCGACGACGTTCAGGCGATAGAAAAGATCTTCCCGGAAGGTCCCGGCGGCGACCCGTTCGGGCAGGTTGCGGTTGGTGGCGGCGATGATGCGGACATCGACCGGTATCGGATGGGCGTCGCCGACCTTTTCGATGGTCTTCTCCTGGAGAACCCGCAACAGCCGGGTTTGCATTCCGGGGCTGATGTCGCCGATCTCGTCGAGAAACAGCGTTCCCTTGTCGGCCATCTGGAAGCGACCGATCTTGTCGCGGAAGGCCCCGGTGAAGGCCCCCTTGACATGGCCGAAGAGTTCGCTTTCCAGAAGGGTTTCGGTCAGGCCGGCACAGTTGACCTTGATCAGCGGACCCTTGCCCCGCGCCCCCTGGAAATGGAGCGCTTCTGCCACCAGTTCCTTGCCGGTACCGCTTTCGCCGGTGATCAGGACGGTCGTTTCGACGGCGGCCAGGTCTTCGATGAGGGTGAAGATCCGTCTCATGGCGACGCTTTGTCCCATCATGCCGTGGAAACGGCTCCGGTCACGGCGACTCTGTTCCATCTGGGCCATGCGGGTGAAATCGAGGATCACCACCACTGCCCCGGTGAAGGCGCTGCCATCGTCCAAAAGCGGCGAGACCGAGACATGGATGACCTGATTCCGGCCATGGGCATTCTGACAGGTCAATTCCGCCCGTTCCACCGGACGACGTTCGTCGAAAACACGTTGGACCAGCTCCCGAAGGGCGGCGCAGGGGATGATTTCCAGGAACGAGCGACCGATCATGTCCGAGGACAGACCACAGATGCGCAGCGCGGCATCGTTGATTTCCCGAATGGCATGGCGGGCGTCCACCGAAATGATCGCCTCCTGGACGCTGCGGAAGATCGCCTGAAGATTTTGTTGAATGGCGTTTCGTTCGTCGCGCAGCGCCTTGTGTTCCAGGGCGCGGCGGACCCGTTCGAGAAGGGTGTTGGGGGCGACCGGTTTGGGAATGTAGTCGAAGACACCCTGGTGCAGCGCCTCCTGGGCCGTTTCCAGGGTCGGGTTGCCGGTCACCAGAATGACGTAGGCCCCGGCGTCGGTATGGCGCAACCGCCGCACCAGATCCAGACCGGTGGCGTCACCAAGCATGATGTCGGAGACCACCAGATCGAAGGTGTTTTTCCCGAGCAGATCGCTCGCCGTCGCCATCGAATCGGCCTTTTCCACCTCATGGCCCGCCTCACGCAGGACGACCGCGAAAAAATGAAGGATTCCCGGATCATCATCGACACAGAGAATCTTTCCTGGAACCTTGGGCATGGGAATGAATGGCGGGGGGGGGAGGACGATGGATGAAAACGCCGGGCCAGCGCGTGAAACAGAATGCGTCATGGAACAAAATGTGTCAAGACAAATTGTCTCCATGATCGGACAAAAAAGGGATGTGATTTATTTTTCTTCTGTTATCATTGTTGAATTCAATCGATTTTCGCCATTCGATGACTGGCATGATCGATGCGTGTTATATTTCTGAAGATAAATTTTTCAGAAGATGAATTTCCAGTCGTTGGCAATGCACTGTCGGGGGATGGCCCTTCGTGGACGGGATGAACGTGGTCCGATTGCACTTGAATGGTGGAGAGGATGTCATGAACCATGGAGCGATGACGGCGTGTCCAGCCGGGGGTGGGATCGTTCGTTTTTTGCGGGGTGGCGGACCGGGGGGGGGAACGGGAAGATGGGGCGGCTGGTTGCATATCCTTGTTTTTCTGTTGGTTCTGATGATTGCCGGGCCGGTGTCTCGTGCCGCCGCCTCCGGGGTCGGATCGGGGACGGCGGGGATGGACGTGGCGGAGGTGGAACGGCAAAACGCCGTCTGCCAGCGCTGCCACGGGATGCCGACGTTGGGTTATAGCGATGGTTCCGCGGCGTTTCGCGACCTCCATGTCGCCTACGAAACGTTTTTACGGTCGGATCATGGCCGGCAGGCCTGTGTTTCATGTCACAAGGGGGACTTCGCCACGCTGCCGCACCGGCCCGAGGGGATCACCGAGTTTACCTCGTGCGCCGATTGTCATCAGGGGGAAAAACTGATCCAACGGATGCGCCTGGTGGGGATCACGGCCCAGTTTCAAAAGAGCGTCCATGTGCAGCGGCAGGTGAAGGGATTCGATTGTTTTTCATGTCATGATCCTCATGAGAGCCGGCTGGAAAATCGTTTGCAGGCCGAAGCGGATGTGGTGGGACGCGATAATGCCCTGTGCCTGGAATGCCATCGGGAAACCGTGGCAAACGAGGAGCGTCATCAGGTCATACCCAGGCCGGGGATGCATCTGGCGGCGGTGCGCTGTCTGGATTGTCATACTCCGCGACCGGGATCGGTGATTCATGCCATCGAACCGGCCACACGGGCGGAACGCCATTGCGTCGCCTGCCACAGCCGTGATTCGATCCTGTTGACCAAACTCTACAAATACCGTCTGCATGAAAGCGAACGGCAGTTGGGGTTCATCAACGGGGTGGTCTTGAGCGATTACTATGTGATCGGGATGACGCGGCATCCGCTGTTGGACGGCCTGGGAATCCTGGGGGTGGGCGGGGCGCTGCTGGGGGTGTTGCTGCATGGGGCAGGGCGTTGGATCGCGACGCGAAGGAGAGTGAAAAATGAACTTTGATGAGGTTACCAGAAAAAAAGTCATGCTCTATCCGTTGTGGTTGCGCCTCTGGCACTGGAGCAACGCGATACTGTTCATCCTGCTGTTGGTCAGCGGCGTCAGTCTTCATTTTGCCGATCCCGATGCCCCGGTGATCGCCTTTGCCACGGCGCGGGTGCTGCACAATGTCTGTGGACTGTTGATGAGTGTGGGATTCGCCGTGTTCGTGGTGGCCAATCCGTGGAGTGGCAATCTGCGGCATTACCGTCCGGTGATGAAGGGGCTTTTGCGGCGGTTGCTCGAACAGGCTGACTTCTACTCCCGGGGCATCTTCGCGGGGCGTGCGCATCCGTTTCCGGCGACGTGGAGTCAGAAGTTCAATCCGTTGCAGCAGATGACTTATCTGGCGGTCATGTATCTGCTGGTGCCGGTGGTCATCGTCACGGGGTTGATGTTGTGGGTGCCGGAGTGGGCCCCCGGGCGGATCCTGGGCATGGATGGCCTGTGGCCCGCGGCGGTGCTTCATTATCTGGTGGGGGTGGCGTTGGCGGTGTTTTTCATTGGTCATGTGTATCTGGTCACGGTGGGAAGAACGATGACCAGTCAGATTGAAAAAATGCTTTCTGGATGGGAAGAGATTACCATTGACAAGGAGAACGACCATGAACGCCGGTGAGGGAGTTGGAAAAGGGACGCGAAGAAAAATCATCATGATCCGATGGTTGATGATCGCGCTGATTGTTTGGGCGGGGGTGACATGGTTGTATCCGCTGTTCTTCGAGAGTTATACCGGGGTTGTCAACGCCCCCTTGACCTATGAAGGGTCGAAGGAATTGAACGACCGGGAAATCAAGTCGCTTGCCGAGGAACTGACTCGGCCCTATCGCGAACGAAGGGGACGGGAACTTATTCCCGACGAGGGCAATCCATTCATTGAGCGTCTGCGACGCGAACGGGTGATGGGATTGAAATCGGTGATCGATGACAGCCCCTACCCCCATATCGTCTATTTTCAAAGGGCGGGGATTCACCGTTACGAGGGACCGTCCACCTGTTTGCAGTGCCATGCCGACATGCATGCAAACGATGGCAAGGGGGGATGGAAGAAGGTGAATACCATGGACGATGTCGTGGACACGGTCCATTTCCGGTTCCAGAAAAACTCAAGGGGATTTTCCACGTTTGGTTTCGATGGCCGGGAGGTCAATGCGGGGGATTCGTTGATCAACATTCCCATGGGCAAAATCGACCGGGCGTGCGGCATTCCGGGATCGTTTTCCTGGACGGGCTGGGCGGAACTGGTCAAGAGCAAACCTGAATCGGCGCACGGCGAGGTGGTCATGCGTTCGGAGGGGTGTGGCCAGTGCCATATCGGTGGCAACTATCATCCCGCGACCGAAAAGATGATGCCGGTCGGCGATGTCGCGGCGACGGCCAAGGAGGGGATCGACTGTTTGATCTGCCATGCCGATGTCTATGACATGAACCAGCGGGTCGTCATTTCGGACAAGAACGGACGGCGTTGGAACCAGGACCGTTCCTTGCGCGCGGCGCTGACGGTGGGGACCCCCAAGGTGGACAGTTGCCTCAACTGTCATCAGCACAACCTGGGTGGCGACGCTTTCGCGGGAAACCGGGCGGCGAAAAACCTGGGCCATGTCAACGAACGGTTTCTTCATGATGGCGCCAAACGGGCGACCCCGTTCAGCCCATCGACCGATGTCCATTCGGCGGCGGGCATGAGCTGTCTGGATTGTCACGTTCCCGAGGGACACAAGATTCCCCGTGGCCTGCACGGGGTCGATCTGGTGGCCAACGATCTTCCGGAGAAACCGGTCTCCTGCGAGGGGTGTCATACGGCGGCGCCACATGTGCGTGATGTCGAAAACCGGGCCATCCTCAACGGCCATGTCGCCCGTCTGGCATGCGAAACCTGCCATATCAAGGAACTGGCCCCTTACAATGTGGTTTTGCGCGATTGGGTCTATCCGGTCTGGAACAAGGAGGAAGGGGTCTTTACCTATGTCGATGTCTATCAATCGGGCAAGCCGGGCAAGGGGATGACCTATCTGTGGTTCAATGGCAACGGCACCTTCCTGGCGAACGCCCTGGGGGACAATCCCACCGGGGACAACCGTTACAACCCTTTGATGAATCAACTGGTCAAGATCGACGATCCCGAGGTGTTGGCGGCCATTCGCGCTGCTGCTGAAAAATTGAAGGAGTCCTATCCCGACATCGACGTGGAACAGTATGTGCGCGAGGCGGCCAACCCTCTGAGCCATTTTACCCCCGAACAGATTGAGAAACGGCGGTTGTGGGTCGAGGAGAAAATCCGTCCCTTGATGAAGAAGGGGATCAGCCGCATCACCCCGTTCAAATTGTTCAACGCACGCATGTATGAGGACATGGGCAATCAGGGGTTGTTCGGGGCGATGATTCTGCCGTTCGACTATGCGACCTACTATGAGACGGGCGATCCGGTCAAATCGGTCAAGACCGCCATCAAGAGTCCGATCGTCCGCCGCATGTACGAAACTCCGTTCAAGGTGTACATGATGGATGCCTTCATGACCTATTTCGGTGTCGAAACCTGGTCGGCGGATTTTCCTCTGAACGAAAAGGATGAATTTAAAAACGTCGAAAAACACTGGATGCGGCAGATGGCATCGCTCATGGTCAATCATGGCATCAAGAAGGATGGTCGGACCTGTCGCGAGTGTCATGCGGAGCAGGGGATTCTCGATTTCGACAAACTTGGCTACACCTCCGACCGTGCCCGCGAACTGCGGCATCTTCCCGAATTGGAGAACAAACCTCAGTGATCTGATTCACCAAACCATCGATGGAGCCGGGAAGGGATTTCCCTTCCCGGTGGAGGTCGTGAAGCAGTCGGGGCAGGAGCGTTTTGGGGAATGGCTACATGAAACAGCGCCGTCTGATCAGTTTTGACTGGGCCTTGAAGCAGTTTTTGCGCAACAAGGCGAATTTTGAAATCCTCGAAGGATTTCTGAGCGAACTGCTCGGAGAGGAAATGCTTATCGAGGAAATCCTGGAGAGCGAAAGCAACCGGGAAGGGCGGTTCGACAAGTTCAATCGTGTTGACATCAAGGTGAAGAATACCCAGGGGGAGTTGATCCTGATCGAATTGCAATATCAACGCGAATTGGATTATCTGCAACGTCTGCTGTACGGAACCGCCAAGGTGGTCACGGAACACATCGATGAGGGAGAACCGTATTCCGACATTCCCAAGGTAATTTCGGTGAGCATCGTCTATTTCGACCTTGGCCAGGGGACGGACTATGTTTATCGGGGCAGGACGACCTTTACCGGGTTGCACACGAAAGATGAATTGAATCTCAGCGAAGGACAGAAGGCATTGTTCCATTCCCGTTCGGTGCCGGACCTGTTTCCCGAATATTATCTGATCAGGGTCAACCGTTTTGACGATGTGACGCGGGACACCCTGGATGAGTGGATCTATTTTTTGAAGAACGAGGAGATTCGCGATGAATTTACCGCCCGTGGTTTGCTCAAGGCCAAGGAGCGGCTCGATATCATGAAACTTTCGGAGTCGGAGCGAAGGTCCTATGAATATTATAAAGAGGACCTTCATGACCAGGCCAGCATGGTTCAATCGACTTACGGAATAGGGCGGTTGGAGGGGCTGGAGGAAGGTTTGCAGAAAGGTTTGCAGAAAGGTTTGCAGAAAGGTTTGAAGGAAGGGCGGCAGGAAGGGATGGCGGATCTGTTGATACGGCAGTTGACGCTGCGTTTCGGCGCCATGCCCGAGGAAATTCTCAAACGTATTTCCGGGGCCGGTTCCGCAGCCCTGGAGGCATGGAGCTTGCGTTTTGTCACGGCCCGGTCGTTGGCGGAGGTGTTTTCGGACAAGGAGTGACGGGACCGACCGAACGTGTCATCCGGTCAACCGGTGGTAAAGGAGGGGCAGTTTGCGTGGCAACTCCGATGCCTGCCGGATCTGGGCAAACCCACCCGGCCCGAACAGGTGCGTCGAGTAGTTCGTTGCTTCTCGGTCCATGGTGACGCAAAAGGGTTGGACTCCGGCTTTTTGCGCTTCCAACACCGCCATGCGCGTGTCTTCGATGCCGTATCGGCCCTCATAGTGATCGATGTCGTTGGGCTTGCCATCGGTGAGTAACAGCAGTAGCCGCCTGGCCGCCGGTTGTCGGGCCAGTAGGGTGGTCCCATGGCGGATCGCCGCTCCCATGCGGGTGTAGAAGCCGGGTTTGACGGCCTGGATGCGTCCCAGGATCCGATCATCGCAGGGGGTGTCGAAGGATTTGATTTCATGGAAGCGCACATGCGTGTGCCGGCGGGAGGAGAACCCGTAGAGGGCGAAGCGGTCGCGGGAGGCCGAAAGGGCTTCCGCGAAGAGAAACAGGGCGTCGCGGATCAGATCGATGATGCGCGTTTCATCGTTGATCCAGGTGTCGGTGGAGAGGGAGAGGTCCGCCAGCAACAGCGTGGCAAGATTGCGATCCTGACGGCGCAAATCCCGATAAAGATGGTCCTCGGCCACGGAATCCGTTCCGGCCAGACGTGCCCCCTGGTAGCGAATGTAGGCTTCCAGATCCAGTTCCATCCCGTCACGCTGCCGCTTTATCCAGGAGCGCCCCAGCCGCACGGACGCGAACTGGGCCCGCAGCCTGCGGGCCGTTCCTGCCAAATGTTGGGGCAACGCCATGGGTTGGGCATTTCGGGCGACCATGGGCTGGATGCGGCAGTGGTTGGGGAGCAACCGTTGTTGACGCCAATCCCACTCGGGCAGGAGGATGCCTGCGCCCAGGGAAATGTCATCGCGGGATTCGGGAGGCAGGTCCAGATCGAAACGAAGCCGCCTGGCGCTCGACTGGCGGTCCCGGGTGAGACCGAGGAATTCCAGGTCGTCGGCGGTCTTTTCCGCTGTTTCCAGATCCTCTTCCTCATCGGTGGCGCGGTCCACGTTGATGAAATCGGCCCAACTGAAGATTGATTCAAAGCGGTGCAGGAGCAGCCCACCTTCTTTTTTTGGCGGCGCCATGTAGCGTCCCTGCCGCCGCTTTTTTTGTGCGGCACTTCGCGATTCGCCCGAACCGTTTTTCCGTGTGTCATCATCTGGCCTGGCCCCTGCGTTCGCCATGACGGGGGGGGTGGGATGGGACCACAATGGAACCGGCCAGGGCGTTCCTGCCGCCGTTGGCAGGAGCGGTACGCTTCCCGGTTTCTTGAGCGCCGCGCACACCGCGCGTTCCCGGGTCGCCTGGTCCGGGGGCAATTTGGCGGGGTCGGGCCGCTGGGCCAGATGGGCCGTTACCAGTCGCTCATAACGAGACTGCATTCCCGGGAACTGGTGCAGCAACCGGTGGGTGTGGTCCTGGTTGCTCGCGAACCAATCTTCGGATTCGTTTTTCTCCGCCAGGGCCGCCAGGGCCGCCATCCAGAGATAGAGTTCCCGGTTCAATCCGGGTTCGGGGAACAGATCCAGGGTTGCCGGCAGGCGCAGGGCACGCCCGTCGCGCCAGAACCAGGGGGTTTTCGCGTCGTTTCCGGCCAACCGGTCGAGCCATCCCCGGCGGGCCTGATGCCGGGAATCGGTGACCGCCTCGATACCCAGTCTCCCATCGCCACCCAGGGCGCGGAACAGCACGCCCACCGGGATCCGGACATCCTCCAGCGCCACTCTGGCCGCGGGATGGCGGCGCGAGGCGCTTTTTGCAATCATTCGGTCCCAGAGGGCGCCGACATGCTTTTCCATGATGGTTTCCTTTCGGATCGATGTGTTGGGATGGCCTGGGGCAGTTCTGTATATCCACCGGAGCGGGGAAGGACCGCAGGTCCGCTCATCCATGTCAGGGGGCTTCCAGCAAGGGTGTTTCCCCGTTCCCGGTCACAGGCTTGCAGACAGAGACCGCACTGGGTGCAGGTGGCGATCGCGTTTTTTCCGCCACGCGGTTTCAGTCGCATGGGGCAGGCCGTGTCGCAGGATTGAGGACACCCCCGGCAGTTACCGGCCCGTTCTCGGGCGAACAAAGGGAGCAGGGCGGTGCGGTTGGCCATCCACGGCAGGCTTTGAAAGAGTCCCGCCGCACAGCCGAAACGGCAAAAAAGATGGCGGGCAAACAGGAAATCGATGAAGAACAGCAACGTACCGATCCCGATGAACCGTGCCTGGTTTGGTGTCGGAGTGGCATGGAGCAGGTTGTGGAACACCTCCGGGGGGGGGATCAGGTAGGTGAGGCCGAACACCGCCCAGACAAAGGCCATGACAAGCGCGGCAAGGAGGGTCACGATCCAGCCCCAGGGGTTGTTTGGTCGGGTGGCCGGCTCCCACAGGGTCGGTTTGCCCCGTGCCCGGATCATGAGCGCATTGATCATCGCCACCACCGAGAAGTGGGGGCAGAGCCAGCCGCAGTAGAGCCGACCGTAACGCCAGGAGACGATCAACACCACGGCGATGATCAGGACCACCGGGATGATGGCATGGGTCAGAATCGACAGGCCTGCCGTCAGGGGATCCACTGGCGCTTCTCCGGAGATGCCGGCAAGCCCCAGGGAGAGCTTTCGGCCAAACAGGATGAAGCCGCCCGTGTCCAGGTCGAGCCGGAAGAGATCCAGGGCCGGCGCCAGCAGGAACAGCAGAAAAAACAACACCCGGGTGACCAGACGTCCGGCCTGGAGACGGTCATGGGACAAACTCCGCGTACACGGGCGGCAATTATTGACCGAACGTGGCATGGATGACTTCCATCAGGGCTTCGACGGTTTCCGGTTCGTCGCTCAAAGGCTCGGCAATCGCTGCCCGGCAGGCTGCTACCGGTTCAAAGCCTCCCTGGATCAGCCGGGCGGCATAGACCAGCAGGCGGGTGCTGACCGCCTCCTCCAGGTCATGATCCTTCAGGGCGCGCAACGCATTGCCCAGATTGACCAATCGACCTGCCATGGCCGGCCCGGTCGCGCTTTCGCCGATCAGGATTTTCGTCTCCAGTTCCGGGGCGGGCAGGGAAAGGTTGAGGGCCACGAAACGCTGCCGGGTGCTGGGTTTCAAGCCTTTCATCAGGTTTTGGTAGCCGGGGTTGTAGGAGATCACCAGCATGAACTCGGGGGGGGCCGGCAGCTCCTCGCCGGTTCGTTCGATGGGCAGGCAGCGCCGATGATCGGCCAGGGGGTGCAGGACCACGGTGGTGTCCTTGCGCGCCTCCACCACTTCGTCGAGATAGCAGATTCCCCCCTCCCGCACCGCCCGGGTCAGCGGTCCGTCGTTCCAATAGGTGGCCCCCCCGTTGCCGATCAGGTGCCGTCCCACCAGGTCGGCGGCGGTCAGATCATCGTGGCACGAGACGGTAAACAAGGGTCGCCCCAGCCGATGGGCCATGTGTTCCACGAAGCGGGTCTTGCCGCAGCCGGTGGGGCCTTTGATGAGCAAAGGCAGTTGATTGCGCCAGGCGTATTCGAACAGGGCGGTTTCGTTGCCCAGCGGTTGGTAGAACGGCGCGTCGTGCAGGGCGGTGGCGGGTGTTTTCATATCCATGACGATCTTCCTCGAAGGTCGTGAGAAAGAGGAGACGAACCGGATGGCCCGGTCCGTCCCTGAAACATCAGACCGGGGCCGCAATCTTTTTGCGGTCGGCGAAGAAGCTCCACAGGTAGAGGACCAGGCCGATGGCGAAGACCACGCCGGCCCACTCGCGCAACCAATAGAAGAGGCTGATCTGTTCCTGGCCGTCCATGAAGCCGACCGGTTTTTCGGCGATGCGTTGCAGATGGACCTGCAAGATTCCGGCGCCGGTCAGGAAAAGGGTGATGCAGAGCATGGCGCCGCACATCAGCCAGAAGGACCAGATTTCCAGTTTCTGGGAACGTTCGCCGCTGGTGGCGCCGTGACCGCGCAACAGCGGCATGGCGTAGGAGATGATGGCCATCACGATCATGGCGTAGGCGCCGAAGAAGGCCAAGTGGCCATGGGCAGCGGTGATCTGGGTGCCGTGGGTGTAATAGTTGACCGGGGCCAGGGTGTGCATGAAGCCCCAGACGCCCGCCCCCAGGAAGGCCATGACGGCGGTTCCAAGGGCCCACAGGGTGGCCGCCTTGTTGGGATGATTGCGCCGGCGGCGGTTGATCATGTTGAAGGCGAAGACCACCATCATGAAGAAGGGAATCGGTTCCAGGGCGGAAAAGATCGATCCCAACCATTGCCAGTATTCCGGGGTGCCGATCCAGAAATAGTGATGTCCAGTACCGATGATTCCAGTAATCAATGTCATGGCAATGATCACATAGAGCCATTTTTCGATCACCTCCCGATCCACTCCGGTCACCTTGATGAGGATGAAGGCGAGAATGGCCCCCAGGATCAGTTCCCACACCCCTTCAACCCACAGATGCACCACCCACCACCAGAAGAATTTGTCCAGCACCAGATTGGTGGGATTGTAGAAGGAGAAGAGGAACAGGAGCGCCAAGCCCAGCAGACCGATCAACAACACCATGCTGATGGCGGTTTTGCGTCCTTTCAGGACTGTCATGCCCACGTTATAGAGGAATCCCAGGGCGACGATGACGATACCGATCTTGGTCAGGGTCGGCTGTTCGAGAAACTCGCGTCCCATGGTGGGGAGCAGGTCGTTGCCCGTGGCTTTGGCCAGGGCGGCGTAGGGGACCATCAGATAGCCCAGGATGGTCAAGGCCCCTGCCACCAGGAAGGTCCAGAAAAGAATGCGGGCCAGCAGGGGGCTGTGCAGTTCGGTTTCGCTCTCCTCGGGGATCAGATAATAGGTTGCCCCCATGAACCCGAACAGCAGCCAGACGATCAACAGGTTGGTGTGGACCATGCGGGCCACGTTGAAGGGAATGTAGGGAAAGAGGAAATCCCCGATGACATATTGCAGCCCCATGATCAGTCCGAAAATGATCTGTCCCGCGAAGAGTCCCAGGGCGGCGATGAAGTAGGGCTTGGCGACGGCTTGTGATGGGTAGGTCATCCTTTTTCTCCATTATCCTTCGATGTTTGGTGGCCAGCCGGCTGTATCGATCTTGTTGGTCCATTTCAGGAATTCAGCCACCGCGTTCAGTTCCTCTTCCGACAGGTTGAAGGCAGGCATTTGTCGCCGTCCCGCCACGCCGGTTGGCATGGCGGCGATCCAGGATTTGATGAACTCCTTGCCGCCATTGTCTCCGCCGCGCCGTTCGTAGACGTTTCCCAATTCCGGCGCGAAATAGGCCCCTTCGCCCAACAAGGTGTGGCAGCCGATGCAGTTGTTGTCCTCCCAGACTTTTTTTCCCAGGGCCACCGCCGGAGTGATGTTTTCCCGGTGGTCTCGTTCGGGCAGGGCGCGGACCGTGCCCAGGGTCAGCACCAGGAACAGAAGAATGAAAAACATGGAACCGCCGTAGAAAATGTTGCGGGCGGTTGATTTGGTAAATCGTTCACGCATGGTTTGGATCACTCCTTTCAATGTGGCATTGTTTGCGCCATGTGCGGTGCGGGTGTTGATTCCCGGTCGCTGAATATCAATGAGAACAGTCAAGGCGAATTTTGTGCCATGGAAACAACATGTTGAAAAAACTGTGAAAAATTAAAATTTATTCTGGAAATGGTTGGTGCAAGAGTGTTAACATTACAGTCAAGTTTACTGTCAGCATGCAGCGTATGAACATCATCGGGTGAACAGCATGGAGTCCCTGCGTCCTTTTCTCGACGGCCTGGAAGAGGGGGTTCTCTTCCTGGACCGGAATCGATGCATCATCGCCATCAACCGTGCCGCGTCGAGGATGATCGGCCAGGATTGCGATGCGGTGATCGGTCAGTTCTGTCCGGGCCTGTTCAACGGAACCGAATGTGCCCGGGCCTGTGCCGCGCGGGAGGACTGTGCCTTGATTCCGACCCGCGATCAGCAGACGCGCATGCTGGATCTGGCCATGGACCGACCGGACGGAGTCCAGATCATTTTGCGCATGTGGGCGGTATTGCTTTCCGATGAAGCGGGATTGGAGCGCTATGCGATCATCCTGAGGGATCGGACCCGGGAGGCGTTGCTGGAGGAGGAGGCCCGGGAACGGCTGCGTCTGGGCGGCATGATCGGCCACAGCCCGGCCATGCGGGAGCTTTTCCGCGCCATCATGCGGGCGGCCATCAGCAACGCCACCGTTCTGATCCAGGGCGAGAGCGGAACCGGCAAGGAGTTGATTGCCAAGGCGCTGCATGACAACTCGACCCGGAGCAAAGGTCCCTACGTCCGGGTCCATTGCGCCTCGTTTCCAGACACTCTTTTGGAGTCCGAACTGTTTGGTCACGTCAAAGGGGCGTTTACCGGGGCACGGAGTGACCGGATCGGTCGTTTCGAGGCGGCCCACGGAGGGACGATCCTGCTGGATGAGATTGGCGAGATTTCTCCGGTCACCCAGGTGAAACTGCTTCGGGTGTTACAGGAGAGGGAGGTGGAGCGGTTGGGAGAGAACAAACCGAGAACCGTGGACATCCGGATTGTCACGGCCACCAACCGGGACCTGGCCGCCATGGTCCGCCAGGGCAGATTTCGGGAGGACCTTTATTACCGGTTGAATGTCCTGCCGATTCAGGCGCCGCCGTTGCGTGAGCGGCTGGGAGATGTCCCCCTGCTCGTCGAGGTGCTGTTGGAGGAACTGTCACAACAGTATGGCCGGGATGGGGTCCGGTTTTCCGGCGAGGCCATGGCCATCTTGAATGACCATGACTGGCCCGGCAACGTGCGGGAATTGGGTAATGTCCTGGAATATGCCCTTGTGCATTCCCTGGGAAGGGTGATCCGACCGGAACACCTGCCCATGGGGGCCTTGAAAAAAATCGCGCCGTCCGGGAAACGTGCGTTTGCGGCTGCTGAACCATCATCCCGCAAAGTGGCGCACTATTATCGTAAAACCAGTGACGAATCGGAGAGGAAGCGGATCCTCGACGCCCTGAGGGAGACCGGTGGCAACAAGGTTCTGGCGGCGGAAAAATTGGGAATGTCCCGCACCACCCTGTGGCATCGATTGAAACGATACGGAATGGACAAGGGGTGTGATTCCGGACAGGATGATCGGGAGAAATTTTCTTGAAACGGCGTCCCATCATGGATTGACTGGGGGAACTATTTGCCAGTTGGCAGCGGCAGAAAGTTCCACTTTTTTCAGGGATTGAAATTCAGGGATTGAAAAAATGTAATTGAATCAATGGTGATCTGTTTGGATGTGGATTGGCATGGTCGTTGAGTTCATGATTCCGGATGGCATCTTTCACGAATTTCTTCATCTGTTCCAGGGAAACACCGACATGGCTCTGACTCAGGTACGCTGCCCCGCTTGCAACGGTCTCAATGTGGTCAAATATGGAAAACAACCCAATGGTGAACAGCGCTATTGTTGCCAGGATCCGCGCTGTGAGCGGACCATTTTTCTGTTGAACTATCGTCAAGCCGCGCAATCGATGCGGTACAGTCCACCGGAAGTTTCTTCCAGGCGCACCCGGATCATCGAACTTGCCTTGGATGGCGCCGATGTCAACGATATTTCACGGATTCTCGGCATACCCGAAGGGGAGGTCGTGGGGGTATTCCAGCAGCTTTCCCGGTTGTCCGCGCCGCCGACCGGGGTACGCAGCCGCAATCGCCGCACCGCGGCCAAGATTGCCGCAGGTTGATCGGCGTCAGTGATGATCGCGGGATGCAAGAGCGGGTCTTTCGGCAGCGCCGAGGACCACGGGGAGCATTTCCGGCCTGGAGTGCGATCGGGGGACCATCGCCTTGAGTCCCGTGCGGCGCGGATTGTACTTGTCGCCGCCGAGATCGCGCGCCCCTCCCAGAATGAAGCCGACCAGGATGAGGGCGGCGTCTTCCTTGTCGGCATGCGCCGGTGCCGCCGACGCCAACAGCCCACCGCTCACCGCCAGGGCGATCAGTCCGTTGATTCCCTTGCGATTCCCTCCACGAAAGCCTGCCATGATCCGGTCCCCCATAATGATATTTGATGACATGATCTAGTAAGCAAGAATCAAGCCAGAATATTGAACAATGTGCCACGGAGGAATTGTTTTCTCCTGTCGAAGCCTTTTTGTGACCGGAACGAAATGGAATTCATGTGGCATCATGATGGATTCCATTCATGGAATGGAAATAGAAAATTCTTATTATAAAAATTTTTCATTTATGTAAATATTATGAAGAAATGTCTCAATATTTTCCATTCGATCTACGAATAATCCAATTAAGCGTGTTCTGTCAGGGATTCGTGACTGTCGTCGGGGGACGATGGGGTCATGATCGGATGGTCAATGGGATAAAATCATGAACAAACCTGGGGACATCCACCAGAGGCTCGTCAACCTTAAATCACTGCTCGACCGGATCAATCGGGCGTGGGGGACGCATGATTACGAGGACCTCATGCAGTTTTTCGTGGAGATTTTTCCGGCGCTCTTCAGTGCGGAGCGATGCAGTATTTTTTTGACCGATGCCGATTCCGAGGATATTTGGTTGCAGTTTGGTACCGGGTTGAAAGAAAAAGAAATCATAGCGCCGAAGAGTGGCAGCATTGTTGGTCAGGCCATCACCACCGGAAAACCGGTGATTCGTGGCCGACTGGACCAGAGTGCCGGATTCCATCAGGAGGTTGATCGAAGGACCGAATTTACCACGCGCAACATTCTGTGTGTTCCCATCATCAGCATTGTGGGAAATTATACCCTTGGGGCCGTTGAAATATTGAACAAAGCGGAGCCGAATGATTTTGATGAAACGGATGTGGCGTTGCTGCGGCGAATTGTCAAGTTCCTGGCGCTTTCGATCGAAAACAATCGTGTCAGCGAGGAGATCATTCGGATTTCCCGCGGGATGCACGAGGAGATCACCCGGACGGGTGAAATTTTGAAAGGGAAGCATCGTTTCATTGCGACCAGTCAGGCGATGCGGCAGGTTTTGGATGTGGCAAGCAAGGTGGGTCCGCTGCCGGTGAATGTTTTCATCACGGGAGCCAGCGGAACAGGCAAGGAGGTGATTGCCCGGTTGATTCATGAATCGAGCGAGGATCGCCGCAACCGTCCTTTTGTGGCGGTCAATTGTTCCTCGATTCCTGAAACATTGATGGAAAGTGAATTTTTTGGCTATGAGAAGGGGGCGTTTACCGGCGCTGTGAGTGCGCGCATGGGTCGGTTCGAGGAGGCCTCGGGGGGGACGTTGTTTCTGGATGAGATTGCCGACATGCCGTTGTCGATTCAACCCAAGTTTCTGCGCGCGATTCAGGAGAGCGAGGGGAAGCGGTTGGGGGGGCAGAAGATTCATCGTTATCAGTTTCGCATCATCAGTGCATCGAGCCGGGACCTGCGTGAAGAGGTGAAGAAGGGGGGGTTTCGCGAGGATTTGTTTTTCCGTCTGTTTTCGGTGGACATCACCATTCCGCCCCTCAACAGGCGCCGGGAGGACATCATACCGTTGGCATTGATGTTTCTGGAGGAGATCAATGCCCGGTTCAACAAGAATGTTCGCGGCTTTTCCGGCGAGGTGATGGAATTGTTTGAAATCCACGACTGGCCGGGAAATGTCCGGCAGTTGCAGCATGAGGTCGAACGGTTGGTTGCTCTGACGACCGATGGGGAAACCATTTCCGTGGATCACTGTTCCCTGCGGGATCCAGCGTTTTCCGACCGGGAGGGGGACAGCGATTCCTTTTCATTGCCTTTTCACCGCAGGAATACCGAGATCAGGCTTATTCTGAAGGCGCTGCAAAAGACAAAGGGAAACAAGATCCAGGCGGCGGCATTACTGGAGATTACGCGGCAATCGCTGCACAACAAGATCAAACTGTACCAGATCGAAAAGAAACTCAGTCCCACCTTTCGTTTGATGGAGGAGTGAAGCAGGATCATGTCGTGTCCAGGTCTCGTCAACCCCGGTTGGCGTTTCGTGGGGGCGTAATTGACAACATGGGGGGCACTGTCATGACGATTTTGCGCAATGGAACTTCAGTCATGGAACTTGAATCTCCATAAGGGTACCATGAAACCTGATCATCATGACATGCATCCACCTCGAAGTTCCGAAGGGAACGAACAATGGCCAACCAGACCGAACATGGAGAAATATTTCTCCAGGAACAAATACATGCCATCTCCATCATCATTCCTTGCAAGAATGAAGAAAAAGCCATCGAGATGACCATAAAAAATATCCAACAGGCCATGGATGAGACGGACATCGACTATGAGATCATCGTCGTTGACGATGGATCCTCGGATCGAACCCGTACACTGGCCCTGGAGGCCAACGCCAGGGTTCTGGTTCATCAAATCAACCTGGGATATGGCAATGCCATCATGGATGGCATCCGGATTTCCCGTTTTGCCACCATTGCCATCATGGATGCCGATGGCACCTACCCCGCCAATCAGCTTCCTCTGCTCATCCGCAACCTGTCCAGCTACGACATGGTCGTCGGACAACGAACCTGGACACCCGACAACACCTCCCTCCTGGGACGGTTTTTTCGCAGGGCGCTCTACTATACCATTTTATTGCTGTCCGGCATCAAGTGCCCAGATTTTAACAGTGGATTCAGAGTCTTCCATAAATACAACATTTTGGACTACCGTTCCATCCTGTGTCCCACCTTTTCCTTCACCACCACCTTGACCGTATTGTTTCTGCAAACGCATCACAGCGTCTTTTTTCTCCCGATCGACTATGCGAAGCGGGTGGGCCGGTCCAAAGTCAATTATTTCAAGGATGCATTTCGTACATTCGCGTTCGTCTTTGCGATCACTTCGGTATTCAGACCCTATCGCATCAACCTGCTCCTCATGATCATTGGAATTATTTTCAACATGCTCATCCTTCTTGCGTCCCATCAATTCACGATTGGCGGCGGCATGCAAGTGGGTTTGCATCTGCTTGCCTCCATCCCGCTGCTGATCGCTTCGTTTTCAGTCGATTCTTTTATCAATTCCCGGATCTATCACAAGGAAATTTCAAAACTTTCAGAAACAAAACTTTGACCCGGCATGAAATTCCAAACTGGAATTCGATCATCCAGGGGGATCAAATGAGAATTCTTTTCCTTGCCGTGCCCAAATCAATCGCTACCGGAGCGGTCAAACCTCCTCTGTTCAAATCTCCGCCGATCACTTTTGTCTGGCTCTCCGCCTTTCTGAAACAGGCACGGCATGAACCCGAAATCCTCGACGGCTATTCCCTGGGGCTGACCGAAGAACAAATTTTCACCCGGATTGCCATCGCAAATCCCGACATGGTGGGATTTACCTCCTTTACCTGCGAATTTTCCGACATCATGTATCTGATCCGCCGACTGAGAAACCGGTTTCCCCGGATCAGGATCATCGTGGGGGGTTATCACGCCAACAGCCTGCCGCGGGATTTTTTTTGCGATGCCATCGATTACGTCTTGTCAGGCGAAGCGGAACAGACCCTCCCCCGTCTTTTGACCCGGCTCGAACAAGGAGGCGGGGAATTATCGGACATTGCCGGTCTGCACCACCGCCATCCCGAGTCCGGGACCTGGATCTCCAACCCGACGGGGCACTATATACCCAATTTCAACCATACGCCGCTGCTCCCCTATGAAATGGTCGCGAACAATGGGTACACGCCATGGTGGACCTCCATGGATGCCAGGACGGAAAAATACATGGCCACGGTGACTGGCAAGGGATGTCCCATGACCTGCTCCTTTTGTGATATTTCAAAGACCGAAGGTGCCCGGTACCGCGCCATGGATGCGGAACGGACGGTTCGTGAACTGGCCCATCTCCATCATGATTTTGGCATTACTCATGTCGAAATCCGGGACCCTTATTTCACCATCGATCTGAAACGGGTTGCAGCCATCGCACAAATGCTCATCGACCGCAACATCAGACTGAACTGGGGATTTTCCAGTACCATTCACCGTATCAAGGATCTGGAACTTTTGCGTCTTTTGCGTCGTGCCGGTTGTGGATTCATCTTCTTCGGAGTGGAAAGTGGCAATCGGGCCATTCTCAAACGCGAAAAGAAAGTCACCCCGGAACAGGTCATCGATGTCGTGCGCATGACCCGGAAGGCGGGAATTTTCGCTCATTGCGGATTCATACTGGGATTGGAAGGAGAAACGGAAGAAAGCATTCGGGAAACTATCGATCTGGCCATCAATTGTCGTCCCGATGCCGCGAACTTCACCATCGCCGTCCCTTATCCGGGAACGGAATTGTTCCAATCCTTCAAGGAGAAAAACTATCTCAAGACATTTGATTGGAAGGAGTACCGTCAGGACAATCCCGTTTTCGAGACCGAACATCTCAATCGGGAACAATTGATCTATTGGCTGGAACAATCACACCGACAGTTTTTCTTTCGTCCCGCCTACCTCATCGATCGCCTGTGGCATATCCGCTCATGGAGGCAGTTCAAAGTACACGCCAGGATTGGAATCAGTATGTTTTTCAAGACGCTCTCCTATAAAAGCTGACTTTCGGTCTTTCTTTGGCCATGAATCAATCAGACAAGCCGATTCAGATGTCTGTGCCAGTTGATGAACTGGAGAATTCCCAACAATGCGAATCCAATATTGATCCTGCCGGTCCGATGGTCGGCCCATGCATGAACGACTTCGGGCCAGCGCAGCCATCCCAGGGGCTGATGCATTGCCCAATGCACATGATCCTGGAAGACTTCGAACATGGGACCCGGATGACGAAACCAGGAATCGACCGGAGGGAGGAACCCCGCCTTTGGTTTTGTGAGATATTCTTGCGGCAAATGACGGGTAACCATTTGCCGCGACAAAAACTTGCCCTTTCCTCCTCTTCTTTTGGCCCGATCGGGCAGTTGAAAACAAAACTCGACCAGCTCCCGATTCAACAAAGGGACCCTGACTTCCAACCCATGGGCCATGCTCATCCGGTCCACCTTGGCCAGCACACTGGGGAGAAAATGGTCCAGGTCCGCCGCCTGCCGTGCGGTGAGACTGGAACACCGCACGGCAAGCGCGTCATCAATCCGTTGCACATAGGTTTTTAAAGGGTTCAGATCACGAACCTGACGCAGAAAGGAGGGTTCATAGAGTCGTTCCTTGAGCGGATCAAAAAAGATACGGCGGAAGGAGGCATGGTCATATCCCGGACCCGCCGCAGCCGATAGCAGCAAACGTTCCGCCACCAACCGATGACTGTAGCGTCCGGAATCGGCTGAAAAACGGCTCGTCAGAAACAGAATGGCATCCCGCACCCCTTTTGGAATGCCACGCAGCCACGGCATCAACGTGCCCGCCTTGTAGGTATCGTAACCGGCCAGAAGTTCATCCCCACCGTCACCCGACAGGACCACCGTCACCCGATTTCGCGCCTCCCGGGCCAATTGATACATGGGAAAACAGGAGGCATCCGCCATCAATTCCCGCATGGCGTCAAGCGTCGCCAGGATTTCCGCCTTCTCCCAGGTGAAACCAATCCGGCGAAAAGGCAATTCCAGTATGTCGGCACATTGGGCCGCCAACGTGGATTCATCGAATCGGACCTCCTTGAATCCCAGGGAGAAGGCTTCCGGTCTCCGACCCGAGGCCCGAATCGACGAGGCCACCAGGCCCGAGTCCAATCCCCCCGACAGAAAAATTCCGAGCGGCGCATCGCTCACCAGTTGCGATGTCACCGCGTGCCGCACCTTTTCCTGGAACGCTTCCAGCAGTTCATCGTCGCCAAGGGTGGAGGTCTGTCCCAGTGGCAATTGCCAATATCGATGCAGTCGGATGCGTTCGACCGAAAGTTCCAGGAAATGTCCTCTCGGAAGTTGCCGCACCCCCCGCAATCCCGACAGGGGCGCGGGCAGATAATTGAAGGTGAAATAATGATCGAGATCGGCGGGTTCAAGCTCGGGAACCGGCATGCCGGGGCCGAACATGGCCAAGGGTTCCGACGCAAAAACCGTTTTCCCTTCCGTCTGCCGATAGAATAAAGGTTTCACCCCGAAATGGTCGCGCACCAGATACAAGGAGTGTGCATTTCTGTCGAACAAGGCAAAGGCGAAGATGCCATCCAATCGTTGCAGACAGGCGGTACCCCATTCTTTCCAGGCCGCCAGGATGACCTCGGTATCGGTTGCCGTGCGGAACCCATGGCCGGAATGTTCCAGTTGGCGTCGAAGCTCCCTGAAATTATAGATTTCCCCGTTATAGCTGATCATCAGAGTTCCATCCGCCGAGGACATGGGCTGTTTTCCCGCGGAAGACAGATCCAGGACCGCCAAACGGGCATGTCCCAGGAAGAGTCCCGGTTCGGCATGAAGCGCGGAAGCATCGGGACCCCGGTGCGAAATGGCGGCCACCATGGCTTCCATTCGGGACATGGATTCAACACGACCGGTATGCTTTGGTTCGAACCAGCCAACGATACCACACATGGACCTTCTGCTTGATCAAGATTCAATAGGGCGTGTCAATTTTTAAGAAAAAAGGTAACTCCCCAGGTACCCCCAGGGTCCAGGATTATTGAAAGAAAAAAGGGGTCTAATGGTATGGTCCGCCCCGTTCCCAACGGCCTCGAAATGGGCCAAGATGGAGT